>NZ_JBFAOU010000082.1:0-34247 GCF_040675365.1 Catellatospora sp. NPDC049609
GGTACTGGGTTCCGCGGCTGCCGCGGCCGCGAGACCGCACCCGCCAGGACCCGTGCGCTGCCTACTGGTACGAGACGAAGACCGGGGACGGCTCGACGGCGAACGTCTGCTTCGGCGTGAACGTCGGCTTGTCCTCGTCGTAGAAGTTCTTCCAGCCCCACCAGATGTTGGCGGGCGCACCGGCGCGCACGGCGTCCCAGGTCGCCATCTTCTCGCTCGCCACGCCGAATCCGTCGGCGTGGATCACCACGCTCAGCTCGTCGACGTCGGTGTCGATGCCCGACCGCCCGGTGATCATGTCGGTCCGGAACTGGTGCAGCATCAGGATCTTCTGCGGCAGCCGGTCGGCGCGGGTCAGCTCGGCGAGCCACGCCGCCGTCTTGTTGATCTCGTTGGCGCCGACCGAGCCGATCTGCACCATGTGCTGCTGGTGCGGGGCCAGCCGCCACTCGGGGTCGAGCGCGAGCCCGACGTGCGGCTGCTTGAGCAGCTCGGTGTACCGCTTGGCCTGGGTCAGGAAGTCGGTCCGTCCGGGCTGCAGGTCCAGCAGCACGTAGATGCCGGCCGCGCGGGCGGCGTCCACCCAGGGCTTGAGGTGCTCCACGGTGGACTCGTTGGAGTAGTCGCCGTCAGGGCCGGGGTCGCTGGACGCCACCGTGGTGATGATCTCGAACGCGGGCACGACCTGGTCGTCGGTCAGCGAGCCGTACTGGGCGGCGACCTTGCGGGCGCGGGCGACTGCGGCGTCGACCCCCTGCTCGCCGAGTGAGCCGAGGCCGGAGTCGCCCGGGTGGCCGTAGAGGGCGATCAGGCGGCGGTGGGGGAAGAGGACCTGGCGGCCGCCGGGCAGCAGGGTGCCCGTCTCGGCGGTGTCGATCCGGTTGCGCAGCCGGTCCGCCGAGCCGAAGGCGCTGCCGAGCGCCATCACGTGCGTGCCCGGCCGGGCCGCGAGCGCCTTGATGGCCTCGTCGTCGGCGCGGGGGTCGGGGTGGGCGAGCACCAGTACCTGGGCGCCGCTCGCCTTGGCGGTGGCCGTCGCGGCCGCGGCCTCGGGGCGGCCGAGCGTCAGCACCAGCAGCTTGTCGAGCGCGGCCACGGCCGCCAGCCGGGGCAGGCCCTCCTCGACGAACGGCTTCACCGCCCGGCCTTCGGCGGGGTGGTCCTGCGCCCAGCGGGCCGCCGCCTCGCCGACCGGGATCAGGGTGCGCGGTGCGAGCCGGTCCAGCTCCTCGCGCAGCGCGGCCGCCGCGACGTCCTTCGCGGCGGTGAGCAGCACGGGCACGCCGAGCTTCACCGCGGCCGAGCCGGCCTGGGCCATGCTCGCCTCGTCCTGCTCGCCCACCAGGACGACCGCGGGCGCATGGCTGAACAGCGAGCGGCTGGTCTGCAGTGCGAGCTCCGCGCCGGTGGTGCCGGGCACCACGGTGGTCGCGTCGGTCGGCATGACCGTGCGGGAGGCGGCGCGGGAGTCGGTGTTGAGGGCTGCGGTGCAACCGGCGGCCAGCAGAACGCAGGCGAGCAGCGCCGGTCGGAGCCGGGAGATGAGCATGGTGCGCCTCACAGGGTTCAGCAGCCACGAAGTGGACATTCTGCGCAAACGGTAACGTCTCGACCACGCGCTGTCCGGTGGATGCCGCTTTTCGCCACGATCCGGCGGCGGACCCTCCTGATCATCCGACTTGCCAGGCACCTGGGCGGTTAGGCGCGCAAGATACGCCCGGTTGCCAGGCAAGTCGGATGATCAAGCGAAGGGGGTCCGCTCCTGGGGGATGTGGACCCGCGCCATCGAGATCGGGCGGCGCACCCGGAAGCCGAGCCGCTCGTAGAGGGCGACGGCGCCGTGGTTGTCGTGCTCCACGTGCAGGAAGGGCGACTCGCCGCGGGCACGGATGCCGGCCACCAGCGCGCGCACCAGCCGCGTGGCCAGCCCTCGGCGCCGGTGGGCCGGATCGGTGCACACGGCGCTGAGCTCGGTCCAGCCCACCGGGCGCAGCCGCTCGCCGGCCATCGCCACGAGTGCGCCGCCGTGCCGGATGCCCAGGTAGGCGCCCATCTCCAGGGTGCGCGGCAGGAACCGGCGGCCGTCGCGGTGGCGGGCGACGAAGTCCACGATCTCGGGCACGTCGGCCGGGCCGAGCCGCACCGCCTCCGGGTCGGTCCGCGGGGCGACCTGCTCGCCGACGAGCTGCAGCCCCGGGCCGACGGAGGACAGCTCCCACCCGTCGGGCGGCGCCACGACGACGCCGGCGACCGGCGCCTGCTCGGGGCCGACCAGCGCCGCCACGTCGGCCCAGTCCTGCGCGGAGGCCGGGTGCGGGATGGCGATGAACTTCATGACGTCCGGTGGGTAGCGCACGATGCGGCCGCGCCGCTGCGCCAGGTGGGCGTGCGGACCGTCCAGCGCGGACCGGACGGGGTCGTCGAGCGGGTGGGCCATCGGGCCGTCCTCAGGGTCGGTGTGAGCGCCGGCGCCGACTCTATCGCGACAGTCACGATCGTGGATGGAATGAGCGGTCGGCGCACCCTCTGATCTGGAAAGCGCATTCCCGAGTGGTACGCCAGGCAGGCCCCCCGACGTCGGTCGATGCCTCATTGACGATCACGGCCCCGGACGCTGCAACAATCCTGCAAACGGTGATCCATTGACTTCGTCCTGTCCGGACTGCACCGTGTTACGGAATGCGCTTTCCCGAAACGCCGGCGGTGCGGGCGGCTCGCCGGACGTGAACGGGGCGCGTGGGAACCGACCGCCCGGCCGTGCCTGGCCGATTCTCCGACTCGAGACGGAGATCCGCAGGCCCGACGGCTCGGGGCAGGCACAGGAGTTGCGCGTCCGGAACGCGGGCCGCAGCGGAGTCGCCGACCCGGGCCACACCCGCAACAGCATCCGCATCCAGGTCGGCCGGCGAGCCGGCCCACGACAGACGAAGGGTCCGCACCCTCGGCGGCCCACCGAGGGCGACCCCGCAGACGACAGCGACATCCGGCACCACGAAGACGAAGGCGAGAGCAGGATGAAACGAACAGTCGCATGGCGACTCTCCGCGGCGCTGGCCACGACGACGGCCGCGGCCGCGATCGGCGTGGCCCTGTCCGTGCCCCAGGCGTCGGCCGCGACCGGTGGCGTCACCGGCTACGCGACCCAGAACGGCGGCACCACCGGCGGCGCCGGCGGGCAGACCGTGCAGGCGTCCACCGGCACCGCGATCCACACGGCCCTGTGCAACCGGGCCAGCAGCAGCACCCCGATCATCATCCAGGTGTCGGGGACCATCAACCACGGCAACACCGCCAAGGTGTCGGGCAACAGCTGCAACACCGCCGACGGGGTGATCGAGCTGAAGGAGATCAGCAACGTCTCGATCATCGGCGTGGGCAGCGGGGCGGTCTTCGACCAGCTGGGCATCCACATCCGTGACTCCAGCAACATCATCATTCAGAACGTGACCATCCGGAACGTCAAGAAGTCGGGCTCGCCCACCTCCAACGGCGGTGACGCCATCGGCATGGAGAGCACCGTCCGCAACGTCTGGGTCGACCACGTCACCCTGGAGGCCTCGGGCGGCGAGTCCGAGGGCTTCGACGGCCTGTTCGACATGAAGAACGACGTGGAGTACGTGACGCTGTCCTACAGCATCCTGCGCAACTCCGGCCGGGGCGGCCTCATCGGCTCCAGCGAGACCGACACCGGCAACAACTACATCACGTTCCACCACAACCTGTACTCGAACATCGACTCGCGCACGCCGCTGCTGCGCGGCGGTATCGCACACATCTACAACAACCACTACGTGAACCTGCACGAGTCCGGTATCAACTCCCGGGCCGGCGGCCGCGCCAAGGTGGACAACAACTACTTCAAGGACTCCAAGGACGTGCTCGGCACGTTCTACACCTCCGAGGCCGGCTACTGGCAGGTCAGCGGCAACATCTTCGACAACGTGACCTGGTCGAGCCCCGGTAGCGACAACAACCCGGCCGGGCCGAACGTGCAGTCGAACACCAGCGTCAGCATCCCGTACTCCTACCCCCTCGACGCGGCGAGCTGCGTGCCGAGCGTCGTCGCCGCGACGGCGGGCGCCAACAAGGGCCTGCAGGTGTCCAACGGCAGCTGCACGCCGGTGTCGCCGTCCGCGGGGCCGAGCAGCCCCGCGCCGTCGGTCAGCCCGTCGCGGTCGACCGCGCCGTCGCCGTCGGTCAGCCCGTCGGCCTCGCCCAGCACCTCGCCTTCGGCCTCGCCCAGCCAGCCCAGCGGCACCAACCTCAGCCGGATCTCCGGCGCGGGGGCGGACGGCTCCAGCAAGGTCGACGGGACCAGCTACGGCAACGTCAAGGACGGCAGCCTGACCACCTACTGGCAGCCGACCGGCGCGACCGGTGACATCTCCGTCAAGTGGGGCTCGGCCGTGACCGTGTCCCGGGTGGTCATCCGCGAGCCGTCCGGCACCTCGGGCAGCATCGGCTCCTGGCAGCTGATCAACTACAACACCGGGGCCGTGCTGAAGACCGGCAGCGGGGCGGGCACGATCACCTTCACCGCCACCTCGCTGACGAAGATCACGTTCCGGATCACCAGCTCGTCCGGTGCGCCGCGGGTCGGCGAGTTCGAGACCTACGCGAGCTGACAGCACGGCGGCGGCGTCCTCTCGGGCGCCGCCGCGAAGAAGGGCGGGGGTCGTCTGACGACCCTCGCCCTTCTCGCTGCTCAGCCGCGTGCGGTCAGCACCTGCTGATGGTCGAGTTGCTCAGGGTGATGGAGATGGTGAGGTTGTCGGCGCACGGGTTCTCCACCAGGCGGCTGTTGACCAGGGTGAAGTTCCGCAGGGTGATGTCGCGGTTGCCCGCGAACTCGGTCCGCTCGGCCAGCCGGACCTCGCCGCCGCCGCTGATCGTCCCGCCGTTGGCCGCGATGTTCACGTTGTAGCAGTTCTCGATCAGGATCGCGTTGTTGCCGGTGTTGGCGATGTCGACCCGGTCGATCGCCGCCCCGCCGCTCTCCGAGACGCAGAAGATGCCCCGGCCGCCGCCTCGGGCGCGGACCGTGCCGACCCGGATGTTGGTCGAGTAGCTCGACCCGATCCGGCCGTTGCGGTTGGCCATCCGGAACGCGGCGTATCCGGTGCCCGCCCCCGCGTTCTCCGCGTCGACGGTGCCGACCGTGGCGTTGACGGTCTGGTTGAGCAGCAGCCCAGACTCGCCCACGTTGCGGGCGGTCACGGTGCCTACGGTGAGGCCGTCCACGCCGTACGTCTCCACCGCGTGCGAGCTCGCGCCGGACACGTACACGTTGTCGATGCGCACGTTGCGGGTCCACTGGCTGGTGTCGCCGCGGTTGTCGATGCGCACGCCCAGCCCGGCCGACAGCCGCATGTCGATCTGGCCCAGGATCACGTCGGTGACGTTGCGCATGAAGATGCCGTACAGCGGCGTGCCGGTGACGTTGAGGTGCTGGACCTCGACCTGGGTGGTGCCGCGGGAGTAGATCGGCGCCTGGTCGCCCGAGCCCGATCCGGTCACGTTGATCGTGCCGCACACGTCGAGCACGGTGTAGCTGGGCAGCGAGATGCGCGCGTTGGCGCTCATCGAGCCCGAGCCGCGCACGACCACCCGCTGCTTGGCCGTACGCCCGGCGGACAGGCTGTTCACCGCCGCCTGCACCGCCGCGCGCAGGTCCGTGCCCGTGTAGACGGTGCTGCCGCCGTTGCGGGCGGTCCAGGTGGAGCCGCTGAGCACGGCCTCGGCGTGGAACGAGCCGCTGCCGCATCCGGTGCCGCCGCCGCCCGAACCCAGCTTGGCCAGCTGCCACTGCTGGTTGGCGCCGCCGAGGTCCTGGTACTGCGAGAGCATCGCGCCGTCGGCGGTGGACCAGCCCCACAGGTCGATGGCCTTGCCGCTGTGCCGGTTGACGAACCGCACGTAGCCGTCGGGCGAGTCGGACACGCCGAAGTGCTGGCGGGTGTTGCCGCTGACCGCCGCGTTCTGCACGAGCTGGATGCCGTCGTTGGCGTTGGGCAGCTCCAGCACCTTGCCGCTGTGCACGGACCGGATCTGGTAGTAGCCGCTGCCGACGTCGACGAAGCGCCACTGCTGCACCGCGAGGTCGTTGCGGGCGTACTGGTTGATCGGCGCGCCGTCGGCGGTGGACCAGTTGTAGAGGTCCATCGCCTTGCCGCTGTGCCGGTTCACGAACACGTACGTCGCGCTCGTGTCGATGGTCGCCGCGAGCGCCGGCCGGCCGGCCACCAGGGCGCCCGTGGCGGCCAGCGCCGCCGTGGTGAGCACGGTCAGCAGCGGACGCCATCGGCGTCCTGGCCGGATGCGCGCGTTTTCGGGCCGCATGTTTCCTCCTTCGTCGGGACACGTGGAGGCGCCGCCCGGTGGCGGGGTTCGGTCCCCGCCGGCGCCGATGACGGAAGCGCAGTGGAAAGCGTTTTCCTCCACGGGAGGCTACGGCCGACAGTTATGCATGTCAATGCCAACCTTGCGGTGCAACGTCCTGGTTGTCGCATGCGAACAGGCGGCCGGCGCCTCGTCCTGCCCGGGTACGCGCCGATGGCGCGGTGCTCATCGCGCCGCGCCATCGGGTACTCAGGGTGAAGGCCGGGTGTCTCGTCCCGCAGGGGCTCAGGCGAAGTCGAACAGGGGTGGGAAGAACAGCACGACGGCCCAGGCCCAGGCCGCGTACACGGCCAGGTAGCGGGTCTGCCACTGCTCCAGCTTGGTGAACGGCAGGCGGCCGCGGACGAAGCCGAGGAACAGCCAAGCCGACCAGGCCAGGTTCGCCAGCAGGACGATGTTCTCGCCCAGCGCGGCGGTCTTGTTGGCGGTGAAGCCCCACTCGGTGATCCGCCCGGTGATCGCGATCAGCACCAGCACGTCGATGACGAGCGCGCTGACCACGAGCGCGAGCTGCAGCCGGTCGAACACGCCGGGCTTGGCCTGCGGGTCGCGGGCCGAGATGGCGTACAGCAGCAGGCCGAGCACCACGACCAGCAGCAGGTCGAAGATGATCAGCATTTCGCGCTCGACGTCGATGACGCTGGTGGTCCAGGCGACCGCGCCCAGGAAGGCGAGCAGGGTCGCCGTGAACAGCGGGGTGAACACCTTGGTCAGCACCGGCGCCATGTTCTCCACGACGCTCTGCTTCGCCTCGACGAGCCACGCCGCGACCACCACCGCGGCCACGGCGCCGCAGGGCAGCAGCCAGGTCGAGATGAACGTCTCCGGGTTCAGGCCGATGGCGTTGAAGGTGCCCGCGGTGAAGGCCGTGAGCACGCCGCCGCCGAGCCCGAGCAGCGCGAAGTAGATCAGGAACTCGCCGGTGAACCTGATGAAGTCCATCCGGCGCCGGTCGGAGCGCCAGTCGCCGCCGGTGTACGCCACGCCGACGACCAGCCACAGCGCGATCGGCAGGTGGATCGCGGCCAGCACCAGGGTCTGCGAGCTCTCGCCCATCGGGTACGTGTTGACCGCCACCGCCCCGAGCGCGAACAGCGCCGCGAGCACGCCGATGAGGCGAGGGCTGAGCCGGCGCAGCCAGGCGAAGTACGCCGCCAGCGGCGCCAGCGCGAACAGGCTGGCGTTGCGCACGTAGAAGGCGGCGTCGCCGTCCATGCCCACGCCGAGCCAGCCCGGCACCTTGATGCCGAGCGCGGCCACGGCCGCGCAGACCACCATGACCCACAGCTCGCGCCGCGACCGGGTGGCCGTCGCCGCGGCGTCGTCGCCGGTCAGCACGAGCTGCTTCCACAACCGCTCGGAGTGCTCGCGGGCGAACTCGCGGGACAGCTCGTCCAGGCTGCCCATCCGCTTGACGGCGATCAGGAACGCCTCGTCGGGGTGCAGCCCGGCCTCGGTCAGGTCGTTGATCCGGTCGCGCAGGTGGTCCTCTAGCTCGTCGGCGTCCGTCTGGTGCATCTCGCGGCGGCGGCGCACGTACGCGCGCCACTCGGAGATCTGCTGCTCCAGGTCCTCATTGCTGTCGATACTCATCGGGTCACACTCCCCAGGCCGGTGCGGCGATCGGGCGCAGCATCGGCCCGGAGTTCCAGACGCCCCGCAGGGTTTCGACGACCGCCGTCCACTGGGCGCGCTGCTCGGCGAGCTCGGCCCGGCCCAGGTCGGTGATGCGGTAGTACTTGCGCTTGCGGCCGCTCTCCGGCGTCTGCCAGGCCGACTCGACGTGGCCTAGCCGCTCGAGGCGGTGCAGCAGCGGGTAGAGCAGGCCGTCGGTCCATTCGAGCTGACCGCCCGACAGCTCGTTGACCTGTTTCAGAATCGCGTATCCATAGCTCTCGCCCTCGGCCAGGATGCCGAGGACGAGGGGGGTTGCCGAGGCCGCGACGAGATCTTTCGTGATGTGCACGAGGGGACACCGCCTAATCCTTGAACTGCAATGCATAGTAGTTCTAGGTATCGTGTGCGCGCAACGCTACCCTTCGGTTCATGCCGGCACCTCACGCACACTGCTCCTACTGCGGCAACGCCTACGCCGCCGACCAGCCGTGGCCGCGCCGCTGCGCGGGCTGCGACGAGATCAGCTACGTCAACCCGCTGCCGGTCGCGATCGCCGTGCTCCCCGTCGGCGCGGGGCTGCTCGGCGTACGCCGCGCCATCGAGCCGTGCGCGGGCGAGGTGGCGCTGCCCGGCGGCTTCATCGACCTCGGCGAATCATGGCAGGAGGCGGTGGTGCGCGAGCTGTGGGAGGAGACCGGCGTGCGCGCCGACGCCGCCGACGTCACCCTGTACGACACGCTCAGCGCCCCCAACGGCACCCTGCTGGTGTTCGGCCTGCTGCCGCCCCGCGACCTCGCCGACCTGCCCGCGCCGGTCGCCAACGCGGAGTCGGCCGGCTGGGAGCTGGTCACCCCCGACACCCCGCTCGCGTTCACCCTGCACGCCGCCGTGGCCGCCCGCTGGTTCACCACCGCCCGCGCCATGTAGATCGTCCGACTTGCCAGGCACATGTGCGTATCTTGGGGACTCATTCGCCCAGGTGCCTGGCAAGTCGGACGATCTTGGGGGCGGGGTCCGGGCGGCGGGGAGGCGGGCCGCGATCATGGTGTGGGACGCTGGGCACGTGCAGGACCCACTCGCCTCGGCAGAGCAGCTCGCGTCCGGCGGAGACCACGCCGCCGCCGTCCGGCTCGCCCGCGAGCTGGAGGACACCTACGCCCAGCAGGGCGACGACGGCGCGACCATGCTCGTCTGGGTCCGGCTGAGCATGGCCCGGTGGCTGGCCGTGCAGGAGCGGCCGGACCGGCACGCCGCCCTGGCCGTGCTCGACGCCGCCGAGCGGACCTGGCGCACCCCCGCCGTGCAGAACACCGAGCTGGTGCACCTGCTCGGCGCCGAGCTGATGTCGCTGCGCAGCTTCGTACTGCGCCAGCTCGGGTACGCCGCCGACAGCCTCGCCGCCGGCGAGCAGGCGCTGGCCTTCTTCGCCGACCTGGAGCAGGACGCGCCGGAGATGCTGTCCGCGGTGGGCCGCGTGCCGCTGTTGCTCAACCGGGGCGCGGCACTGGCCGACCTCGGCCGCACCGCCGACTCGCTCGCACCGCTGAGCCGGGCGCTGGACGCGCTGCGCACCTCCGGCGCCGTGCACCCCGAGGTCGAGGTCGAGCTGCTGGTCCTGCAGGGGACGTCGCTGACGCTGCTCGGCCGCTTCGCCGAGGCCGACGCCGCCGAGACCGAGGCGATCGCGCTGGCCCGCAAGGAGACCGGCCGCTCCGCCCGGCACCTGCTGGCCACCGCGCTCACCAACCACGCCACGACGCTGACCCGGATGCGGCGCCTCGACGAGGCGCTCGACACGGTCGGCGAGGCCATGAACGTGCTGCGCCAGGTCGACGGGGAGCCGCTGACCGTGCCGCAGCGCCGCCGCTGGGGGCTGCCGCTTTCCACCGAGGCCGAGATCCTGCTGGTCCAGGGCCGCCGGCAGGACGCCGCCCGCGCGGCCCGCCGGGCCGAGCCGATCCTGCGCGAGTACGCCGCCGAGGTCCCCCTGCTCGTCGCGGGCTCCCTGGCCAACGTCTGCCTGCTCATCGGCGAGGCCGAGGACGACCCCGCCTACGCCGCCGAGGCCCTGGACCGCCTCACCGCCCTCAACACCCAGTTCCCCGGCCGCTACACCTACTGGTGGCACCGCGCCCAGTCCCTCGTAGCCCGCCTCACCGACCCTGCCTGATCACGCCGACCCGGCTGGATCGCGGCTACCTGACTTGTTCGCGGCGACCCCGGCTTGATCGCGGCGACCCGCTTGATCGCGTCGATCTTGCGCGAACTGTTGGGGGTTTGCCCGTTTGGGGCGTGTCGTACCCACAGTTCGCGCAAGATCGGCGCGTTGGGGTGGGGTCAGGAGTCGGGGCGGCCGGTGCGGAGGGTGAGGCGGTCGAGGGTGAGGAGCTGGACCGTGGTGATGGCGGCGGCGACGATGAGGAGCACCGGCAGGGGGTAGAGCCAGCCGGTCGGCACGCCGCGGTCGAAGCCGAAGGCCTGGACCGCGTTCAGCACGACGACCTGCATCGGCGCGGTGTCGGGCCGGATGCCGGCGATCAGCGGCCACCAGGCGTCCTGCGCCGCGACGATCCAGGCCATCAGCGCGGCCAGCCCGACGACGGGCAGGGCGCGGGTCCAGCGCACGCCCCGGAACAGCAGCGCACTGCCGACCAGCACCGGGATGCTCAGCGAGGCGGGCGGGACCAGGAAGAGGAACTCGCTGCCGTCCTCCATCCGGTGCGCGAACGCGTCCGGGGTCAGCGCGGGCAGCCCGACGAACAGCCAGGGCGCGAACGGCAGCAGCAGCAGTTCGCTGCGGTCGCCGAGCGGTCGCAGCGCGCCGATGCCGTACCCGGCCAGGGCTGCGGCCGACACGCCCGCGAGGGTGGACAGCAGCGGCGGGATCCACGTGGAGACCAGGTGCGCCAGGGGACCGGACGCCATGGCCTCGGTCGAGAACGACACCGAGCTCAGCAGCCAGGGCACCAGCCCGGCCAGCGCGAGCAGCGCCCCGACCCCGGTGACCAGCAGCGACACCACGAGCCACGGCGACCCGCCGGCGGGCCGCGCTACCACGTGCCCGGCGGGCGGGCCGGGCTGGTCGGCGGGCGGCGTGGGCTGTTCGGTGGCAGGGCCGAGCGTCGTGGCCCCAGCCGAGCCGTCGAGGCCGGGCTGGTCGGCGAGGCCGAGCTGGTCGGCGGGTGCTGTGGGCTGGTCGGCGGGGACCAGTCGGGCGCGGGCCGCGATCAGCCAGACCGTGACGCCGACGCCGAGCACGGCCAGCGGCACCAGCAGCAGGGCCGCACCCGCCGAGGCCGCGCCCAGCTCCAGGTACTGGAACGCGGTCTCGAAGACGAGCATCGCGGGCGACCGGAAACGCGGCCCGCCCGGCGTGCGCAGCAGGTACGGGAAGGCGAACGACTGCAGGGCGAACGCCAGCGCCGTCGCCGCGATCACGCCGCTGACGAGCAGCGCACCCGGCCAGGTGTCCCGCAGCCGGGTGGACCGGCGGAAGACCAGCAGGTATGCCGTCACGGCCAGGCCGACGGCCAGCCCGGCGAACGCGGCGTACTGCGCGACGAACGGGTTGAGGTCCATCGGGGACTCCAAGGCCAGCAGCCACGCGACGGAACCCATCGCGGCGCCCGCGGCCGCCATCGGCAGCGCGAACGCCGCCCGCGCGGCCCACCGGCCCCAGCGCCCGGCCCGCGCGGCGAGCCACGCCGTCAGTCCGCCGCCGACCAGCGCGGTGGCGGTGACCGCCACGGCCAGCAGCACCGGTCCCGGCAGCGAGCCGGCGAAGTGGTCGAACACGTCGCCGTAGTTGTCCCAGCCGACCGACTCGGCCGGCCGCGACAGCATGTCCGCGTCGGTGAAGCTCGTGAACCACGTCCGCACGGTGGGCACCAGGTAGCCGGTGACCAGCAGCACGGTCGCGGGGATCAGCGCGAGCAGCCCCCAGAGCAGGTGCGGACCGCGGGGTGCCGGCTTCGGCACTATGTCCATCATGGACTCGAATCTAGTCCCGCCCGGCAGACGGAGGAACCGCCTGGCAGCCGTACGGCCAACGGCAGGTGAGCCGAACGGGGGAGTGCGCCGGATGCCCGGCGAGCTGGGTTGGCAGGGCGTCGCCGCAGGTGGATAGGGTCGCCGGGCAGGCGGCAGCCGCCGCGCGGTGACCCGGATCACGGGAACTCGCGCGCCCCGGGGGACAGAGAAGTGGTCATGGAGTCGAGTCTGCGCGCCCGGATCCGGGCGGGCGATGCCAGCGCCTTCGCCGAGCTGTTCGACCAGTACGCGCGGTCGGTCTACAACCACGCGTTCCGGCTGACCGCCGACTGGTCCACGGCCGAGGACGTCATGGCCGCCACGTACCTGCAGGCCTGGCGTTCCCGGGAGCGGGTCGGCGAGGAGGGCGGGTCGCTGCGGCCGTGGCTGCTCGGCATCGCCACCAACGAGGCGCGCAACCACACCCGCGGCAACCGCCGCTACCGCGCCGCCGCGTCGGCCCTGGCCGCGGCGGAGCTCACCGAGCCCGACCACGCCGACGCGGTGGCCGGGCGGCTCGACGACGGCGCCCGCATCACCGCCGCGATCGGCGCGCTGGCGCTGCTGCGCCGCCAGGAGCGCGAGGTGGTGACGTTGTGCCTGTGGGAGGGCCTGGACTACGAGTCCGCGGCGCGGGCGCTGGGCGTGCCGATCGGCACCGTGCGCTCGCGCCTGTCCCGCGCCCGGACCAGGCTGCGCGACCTCGTCGACGCACCCCGCCGCACCTCCCGCGCCCCGGCCGACACGCCGCCGGGGGCGGCGGGCCGGCTCACGCGGAACCAGGACGGGCCCGCCGGACAGGTAGAAGGCGGCGTCGTCCGACTCACTCAGGAGGGCAACCGATGAAGGCGCACTCGCCGCTGGACCCGTCCGAGTGGGACGAGCTCGCCGCACTGCTGCCCGACCCCGGACACCGCGAGCTGCCGCCGGGCCGCCACGAGCTGCACCGTGAACGGCTGCTGGCGGCGATCACCCCGCCGGGGCGTACCGCATCGTCGCGTCGCGGGCGGGTCGTCCCCGGGCTGTCCGCGTGGCGCGGGCCGGGGCTGCGGCGGCCCGCGCTGGCGCTGGCCGCGCTGGTCGCCGTCGTGGGGACCGCCGCCGCGGTGGTCGCGACCGCGGACCGCGGGCCGGTGACCGCGATCCCGTCCGCCGCGCCCTCCGCGCCCGCGCTGACCCCCACCGGCGAGGGCGGCGTCACCGCGAAGGTCCGCGGCTACGGCACCGTCCGCCAGCTCACCGCCGCCGCCGACCTGGTGGTACGCGGCGAGGTGGTGCGGGTCGCCGGGGCCGGGCCCGACCGCGCCGCCGTCCTGCGGGTCGACGAGGTGCTCCACCGCGCCCCCGGCCTGCCCGCCGCCGCCGAGATCACCCTGCGCACCCCCGCGACCGAAGGCATGTCCCTGCTGGAAGCGGGGCAGACGGTGGTGCTCTACCTGGCCCACGACGCCGGGTCGGGCTCCTTCGGCCCGCTCAGCGGCGACTTCGGGGTGTTCGACGTGACCGGCGACATCGCGACGGCCCGGTCGCAGACCAGGTCGGTGACCGGCCTGCGTGACGAGGACGCCGCCAACGCCGGCCGTGCGTTCACCACGACGCTGGCCGACCTGCGCACGCTCGCCCGCGAAAAAACCTGACCGCGACCGGGAACCCGGCGGCCGCGGCGCACAGATACATGGAGCAAGCAGCGCCGCAGCCGCACGAGGGTGTCCGGCCGGCGCCGACCCGCAAGGAGCGTTCCATGGCGAAGTCCCACCACCCCCACCGCGCCCGCGCCCTGGTCGCCGCCGCGGCCCTGCTGACCGCCGCGGCCCTGGCCGCCTGCACCGGCACCGACCCGGCCACCCCGGCGGCGGCCCCCGCGACCAGCGCCGCCGCCGCGCCGACCGAGGCCCAGCCGCCGGTCAGGGGCAAGCTGCGGGGGTACGCCACCGTCCGCGAGCTCACCGACGCGGCCGACCTGGTGGCCCGCGGCCAGGTCGAGGCGAACGGGTTCCGGGTCGACGAGGTGCTGCGCGCCGCGTCCGGCGTCACCGCCAAGGCCGGGGACCGCATCACGCTGACCGGCCTGAACGGGAAGACGGTGGACATGGTCCACATGTCGAAGCTGGAGCCGGGCCAGACGGTCGTGCTCTACCTGGCCCGGGACGCCGCGGCGGGCGCCTTCAGCACGCTCAGCGGCGACTTCGGCGTCTTCGACGTGACCGGCGCCGACGACCAGGCCGCCGCCGTCACGCGCTCGCAGGCCATGGCGGTCAGCGGTCTGCTGGCCGAGGACCCGGCCGCCTCGGGCAAGGGCTTCCGCACCACCCTCGGCCAGCTCCGCACCGTCGCCACCCAGGCGAAGTAGCCCACCACCCAGGCGAAATAGCCCGCCGCCCCGGCCGAGTGCCCGCCGAGCCGCGACTCGGCGGGCTCAGCCCGAAGATCGCTGTTTCGTGTCAGGAAACGCAGCCCGACCAGCCTTTTAGGCACGAAACAGCGATCTTCGCCCCCGAAACCCGGCCCACCCGAGACGATCAGCGGCCCCGGCCCCGGCATCTAACCCCGACCCCGGCCCCGGCACCTACCCCGGCCCCGGCACCTACCCCGGCCCCGGCACCTACCCCGGCCCCGGCACCTACCCCGGCCCCGGCACCTACCCCGGCCCCGGCACCGGGCCGGTCGACTCGCGGATGACCAGTTCGGTGGCCAGCTCGATGTGGAGTGCGTCGAGCCGGTGGCGGTCGAGCAGGCGCACCAGCACGCTGACGGCGATGCGGCCCATCTCCTGCAGCGGCTGGCGGACCGTGGTCAGCCGGGGCGAGGTGGCCTGGGCTAGGTCGATGTCGTCGAAGCCGGTGACCGACAGGTCGGCGGGCACCCGCAGCCCGCGCTCGGTCGCCGCGGCCAGCGCGCCGACGGCGGCCTTGTCGTTGAAGCACACCAGCGCCGTCGGCCGGTCGGGCAGGTCGAGCAGCTCACCGGCGGCGCGGTGGCCGAACTCGGTGGTGGGCTCGGCGGAGCGGACCAGCGCCGGATCGGCCAGTACGCCGACGTCGGCCAGGGCCGAGGTGTGCCCGGCGAGGCGGGCCTGGCCGGCGAGCCAGTTGTGCGGCCCGGCGAGCACGCCGATGCGGCGGTGGCCGAGCCCGGTCAGGTGCGCGGTCAGCGCGCGGGCGCCGCCGAAGTGGGCGGCCGACACGGCGGGCAGGTCGCGCGGCGGGGGAGTGCGCGGGTCGACGACGACGAACGGCAGGCCGTCGCGGCGCAGCTGTTCGAGCTGCTCGCTGGGCTCGGGCGGCAGGATCAGGATGGCGCCGCCGAGGTCGGTGCGCGCGGCGAGGGTGGGCAGGACGTCCTCGTTCTGCGCGGTCTGCCCCGCGTCGAGCAGCAGGTTGCGCCCGTGCAGCAGCAGCGTCTCGGCGATCGACGAGACGATCAGTCCGAAGTAGTCGGTGAGCTGGTACGGGCAGCGCACGTAGACGGCCTGGCGGGCGGGCGGCACTGCGGACGCGGCGGCGGCGTCGGCCGCGGCCCGCAGCCGCTGGGCGGCACGCTGGACCAGCTCGCGGGTGTCGGCGGCGACGCTCGGGTGGGCGTTGAGGGCCCGGGACACGGTGGCGATGGACAGGCCGGTCGCCGCGGCGATGTCGCGGACGCTGCCTTTACGCGTCGCGGGTCTGGTCATGTGTTCCAAGCCGTTTCATGGGCGTCAGCATATCGGGCCGTCCCGGGGTCATCCAGGGGCTGCTGCAGCGCAACGCGGACCGCCGCGACCACGGGTGGTCCCTGCTGCCGGCATGCCGCGCCGACCTCGCGTTTCACGCTGTTACATCGGGTGTCACGTCGCCCACCTGCCACATCGGACTTGGCATGCATCGAACTATTGACATGATGTTTGCGCGGTGGTTGTCTGCCAGGCAACGATGTTTCAAGAGTGTTACAAGCTGTTACATGGGCGTCCTGCCCTGCCGGGCCGGGCGACCCGCCGCTGCGGACCAGAGGTGAGCAGATGAGAAGACCAGCGACAGGTGCCGTCGCCGCGGCGCTGACGGCGACGCTCGCGCTCGGCGGCGCCGCGACCGCGTCCGCCGCGCCGTCCTCCCGGCACCGGCCGGAGCCCCAGGCGAGGGTGTGGGTCACCACCGTGGACCGGTCCGAGCTGCTGCACGAGCGCGCCCCGGTGGCGTTCCGCGAGGGCACGTCCGCGCAGCCGACGATCGTGGTCGACCCGCGCCGGGCGTACCAGAGCATGGACGGCTTCGGGGCGTCCATCACCGACTCCTCGGCCGAGGTGCTGCACCGGCTCAGCCCCGCCGCCCGGGACGAGGTGATGCGCTCGCTGTTCGACCCGGTGCGCGGCATCGGGGTCAGCTTCCTGCGCCAGCCCATCGGGTCGTCGGACTTCACCGCCGCCGACGCGCACTACACCCACGACGACGTGGCCGCCGGGCAGACGGACTTCGGGCTGCGCGGCTTCAGCATCGCCCACGACGAGGCGCGCATCCTGCCGCTGCTGCGCCAGGCCCGCCGGCTCAACCCGAAGCTGACCATCATGGCCACCCCGTGGAGCATGCCCGCCTGGATGAAGACCAGCGGCTCGCTGGTCGGCGGCCGCCTGACCGACGACCCGGCGGTCTACCGGGCGTACGCGCGCTACCTGGTCCGCTTCGTGCAGGCGTACGCGGCGGCCGGGGTCCCGATCGACTACCTGTCGGTGCAGAACGAGCCGCAGAACCGGGCGCCCTCCGGCTACCCCGGCACCGACCTGCCGGTGCGCCAGCAGGAGAAGGTGATCGAGGCGCTCGGCCCGCTGCTGCGCGCCGCCAGCCCGCGCACCCGGATCCTCGGGTACGACCACAACTGGGCCACCCACCCCGGCGACATCGCCTCCACCCCGCCCGGCGCGGACCCGGAGACCGACTACCCGTACCGGCTGCTGTCCGGGCCGGCCGCGCGCTGGCTCGCGGGCACCGCGTTCCATTGCTACTACGGCGACCCGTCCGCGCAGACCGCGCTGCACGACGCCTTCCCCGACAAGGGCGTCTGGTTCACTGAGTGCTCCGGCTCGCACGGCCCCGCCGACCCGCCCGCCAAGTTCTTCCGCGACACCCTGGTCTGGCACGCCCGCACGCTGGCCATCGGCACCACCCGCAACTGGGCGAAGTCCGTCGTGAACTGGAACATCGCCCTCGACGAGACCGGCGGCCCGCACCTGGGCGGCTGCGACACCTGCACGGGCCTGGTCACCGTCGCCGCCGACGGCACCGCGACCACCAACGCGGAGTACTACACGATCGGCCACCTGTCGAAGTTCGTCCGCCCCGGCGCGGTGCGCATCGCCAGCACGTCGTTCGGCACCACCGGCTGGAACGGCCAGGTCATGGACGTCGCGTTCCGCAACCCCGACGGCTCCACCGTCCTGGTCGTACACAACGAGAACGACGACCCGCGCTCGTTCGCCGTCGCCGTCGGGGACCGGATCCTCGACTACACCCTGCCCGGCGGCGCCCTGGCCACCTTCACCTGGCCCGCCCACCCCGCCCTGTGCAGCGACCTGCGCGAGCTGCCCCTGACCGGCGCGACCGCCACCGCGAACCCCGCCGGCGAGAACCCGGCCGCCGCCGTCGACGCCGACGCCTCGACGCGATGGAGCAGCGGCCAGGCCCAGTCACCCGGCCAGTACCTGCAGCTCGACCTCGGCGCGACCCGCATCTTCCGCCGCGTCGCCATCGACAGCGGCGGCAACCTCGGCGACTACGCCCGCGGCTGGACCCTGTCGGCCAGCGACGACGGCACCACCTGGCGCGACCTGGCCACCGGCACCGGCACCGCCCAGCTGACCACCGTGGACCTGCCCCGCACCACCGCCCGCCACCTGCGCATCACCGCCACCGCCGAGGCCGGCAACTGGTGGAGCATCGCCGACATCCGCCTCTACACCTGACCAACCCCCGCAAGGGAGGCGGGGCCGGAGGGGCCCGACCCCGCCTCCACCGAAAGGAAGGGCACCTTCTTAACGCCATGCGTAGAGGAAGGGCACCTTCTTAACCCAGGACTCAAGGCTCGGACCGCGTCCGCCGACCGCCTGCCCTCGGGCCGCTCCCCGCGCCCGCACCGCCCCACCGCACCCCCCCCACCGCACTGGCCCACCGCGCCGCGCCGCCCCACCGTCCGGCCCGCCTGATCCACACAGCGACATATCCGCACAGCGTCATCCGTCCGGCTGCACAACCGATCCGCGCCGCGTCACCCGATCTCCGCACACCTGATCCGCGCCGAGCGGTCCAGGCGATGGCCCCTGCCCGCAGCGGGCCCGACCGCGCCCCGCGCCCCGTCTTCGGTCCGGCGACGCTGCCGGACCGGATCCCGGGAGGACACCGACCCTCCCGCAGCTCCTGCCCGTCCCGATCCGAAGGAGCACCGCCATGCAACATCGGCACACCCCTTCCCGGCACCGCCGCCGGGTCGCGGTCACCGCAGCGGTCACGCTGCTCGCGTCCGCCGCCGCGCTGGCCGGCCCGGCGACGACCGCGTCCGCGGCCACCGGCCCGACCGTGTCGGCCTGGGTCACCACACCCGACCGGGCCCAGCTGCTGGCCCCGGTCGCGAGCCAGGTGTTCGACTCGACCCGCCCGCGTCCCGGCCAGACGATCACCGTCGAGCCGTCGCAGGTCCTGCAGACCATGGACGGCTTCGGTGCGTCCATCACCGACTCGTCCGCGGCGCTGCTCCACCGGCTGCCCGCCGCGCAGCGCGACCAGGTCATGACCTCGCTGTTCGACCCGGTCAACGGCATCGGGCTGAGCATGCTGCGCCAGCCGATCGGCAGCTCCGACTTCGTCGACGAGCCGCACTACACCTACGACGACCTGCCCGGCGGCCAGACCGACCTGCCGATGGCCCGGTTCAGCATCGCCCACGACGAGGCGCAGATCCTGCCGCTGCTGCGCCGCGCCCGGCAGCTCAACCCCAACCTCAAGATCATGGCCTCGCCGTGGGGGCAGCCCGCCTGGATGAAGGCGAACAACTCGCTGGTCGGCGGCCGGCTCAAGGACGATCCGGCGATCTTCCGGGCGTACGCGCTCTACCTGGTCCGGTTCGTGCAGGCGTACCAGGCGGCGGGCGTGCCGATCCACGCGCTCACCGTGCAGAACGAGCCGCAGAACCGCACCCCCGACAGCTACCCGGGCACCGACATGCCGGTCGCGCACCAGGCGGCGGTCATCAACGAGCTCGGCCCGCTGCTGCGCGACGCGGGCCTCGGCCACGTGAAGATCATCTCGTACGACCACAACTGGACCCAGCACCCCGACGACGCCGCCGACGCCGCGCGCCTGGGCGTGCCGGCCGAGCCGACCTACCCGTACGACATCCTGCGCACCTCGGCCGCGCAGTGGATCGCCGGCACCGCGTACCACTGCTACTCCGGCGACCCGGCCGCGCAGAGCGCGCTGCACGACGCGTTCCCGGGCAAGGACATCTGGTTCACCGAGTGCTCGGGCTGGCACGGCGTCAACGACCCGCCGGCCCAGGTCTTCTCCGACACCCTGAAGTGGCACGCCCGCAACCTCGCGGTCGGCGTGGTGCGCAACTGGTCCAAATCGGTGATCAACTGGAACCTCGCCCTGGACAGCGCCGGCAGGCCGGTCAACGGCGGCTGCGGGGACAACACCGCCGGCATGTGCACCGGCGTGGTCACCGTCGACGGCACCACGGTCACCCGCAACGCCGAGTACTACACCCTCGGCCACCTCGCGAAGTTCGTGAAGACGGGCGCGGTGCGCATCGGCTCCAACAACGCCGGCGACCTGCACAACGTCGCGTTCCGCAACCCCGACGGGTCGTACGCGCTGCTCGTGGCCAACGTCGGCGGCGGCACGCAGACCTTCGGCGTCTCCTTCAACGGCATGATCGTCAGCTACACCCTGCCCGCCGGGGCGATCACGACGCTGACCTGGCCCAACACCGGCGGCGACGGCACCGCGCCGACGGCGCCCGCCAACCTGTCCGCGAGCGGCACGACGGCCTCCTCGACGAGCCTGTCCTGGTCGGCGTCCACCGACAACGTCGGCGTGACCGGATACCTGGTGTTCCGCAACGGCGTGCAGGTGGGGACCACCACGACCATCGGGTACACCGACACCGGCCTGGCGGCCTCGACCAGCTACTCCTACACCGTCCGTGCCCGTGACGCCGCGGGCAACCAGTCCCCGGCCTCGGCGGCGCTGACCGTCACCACGTCGTCGTCCGGTGGCGGCGGTGGGGGCATCGACCCGGCCGCCTGGTACCAGGTGACCAACACCAACAGCGGCAAGTGCCTCGACGACGCCGACTGGAACACCGGCAACGGCGCCCGGCTGCAGCAGTGGACGTGCTCGGCGACCGCCGCCAACCAGCAGTGGCAGTTCCGCCCGACGAGCGGCGGCTACTACCAGGTCGTCAACCGGCACGCGGCCACGCTGGTCTGGGACGTCAACGGCGGGCCCGGTGCCACCGGCGACGGCGCCCAGGTCCACCTGTGGTCCTACGTCGGCGGCACGAACCAGCAGTGGCAGCCGGTCGCCCTCGGCGGCGGCCTGTACCGCTTCGTCGCCCGCAACAGCGGCAAGTGCCTCGACGTACGCGACGTGTCCACCGCCGACGGTGCCTGGCTCCAGCAGTGGACCTGCACCGGCGGACCGGCCCAGTCGTTCCGGCTGACCGCCCGGTAGTCCCTCTAGCGCGGGGCCCGGTGCCGCCGACCGGCGCACCGGGCCCCTGCCCGTCCCCGCACCGGCCCGGTCCCGGTCCCGGTCCCGCCACGGCCTGTCCCGGTCCCGCAGCGGGCAGGGCCGGTCAAGATCGCTAGTTCTGGTCAGAAAGTGCAGCCAGACTTCTTTTTCTGACCGGACACAGCGATCTTGACCGCCCGAACCAGGGTCTTGACCCCGGCTCGGCCTCGGTCCGCCACCGTCGCCGAACCCGGAACCGGGGCCGCACCAATTCTTGACTCATTCCAGAAAAGCGGCCAGACTACCGGACGTGGCCGTCACCCTGGACTTCCGGCGGATGCCGCGGGGAGCCGCCCAGCGCGTGGCCCGCACCCACGCAGGCAGGTCCTGACCCACCTGACCGGCAAGTCACGGAAGGAACCCGATGTCCGAGAACCACGATGCCATCGTCCACGACGCCGAGGCCGGGGCCGAGTCCCGCTGCCCGGTCGCGCATGGACGCGCCCCGCACCCGACCCAGGGCGACGGCAACCGCGGTTGGTGGCCGAACCAGCTCAACCTGAAGATCCTCGCGAAGAACCCGGCCGTGGCCAACCCGCTCGGCGCGGAGTTCGACTATGCCGCCGCGTTCCAGGCTCTCGACCTGCCCGCGGTGAAGCGGGACATCGCCGAGGTCATGACGGCATCGCAGGACTGGTGGCCCGCCGACTACGGCCACTACGGCCCGTTCATGATCCGTATGGCGTGGCACAGCGCCGGCACGTACCGCATCAGCGACGGCCGCGGTGGCGCCGGGGCCGGGCAGCAGCGTTTCGCCCCGCTGAACAGCTGGCCGGACAACGGCAACCTGGACAAGGCCCGCCGCCTGCTGTGGCCGGTGAAGAAGAAGTACGGCCAGAGCCTGTCCTGGGCCGACCTGATGATCCTGGCCGGCAACGTGGCGCTGGAGACGATGGGCTTCAAGACCTTCGGCTTCGCGGGCGGCCGCGCCGACGTCTGGGAGCCCGACGTCGACGTCTACTGGGGTCCGGAGACCACCTGGCTGGGCGACGCCCGCTACACCGGCGACCGCGAGCTGGAGAACCCGCTCGCCGCGGTCCAGATGGGCCTGATCTACGTCAACCCGGAGGGCCCGAACGGCAACCCGGACCCGCTGGCCGCGGCCCGTGACATCCGCGAGACGTTCGGCCGCATGGCGATGAACGACGAGGAGACGGTCGCGCTGATCGCCGGCGGCCACACCTTCGGCAAGACCCACGGCGCCGGGCCCGCCGAGCACGTCGGCGCCGAGCCCGAGGCCGCCTCGATCGAGGAGCAGGGCCTGGGCTGGCGGAACTCGTTCGGCACCGGTAAGGGCGGCGACACGATCACCAGCGGTCTCGAGGGCGCGTGGACCAACACGCCGACCCAGTGGGACAACAGCTTCTTCGAGATCCTGTTCGGGTACGAGTGGGAGCTGTCGAAGAGCCCGGCCGGGGCGCACCAATGGAAGCCGAAGGACGGCGCGGGCGCGGGCACGGTCCCCGACGCGCACGACCCGTCGCGCACGCACGCGCCGACGATGCTGACCACGGACCTGTCGCTGCGCTTCGACCCGGTGTACGAGCAGATCTCCCGCCGGTTCCTGGCCGACCCGGAGGCGTTCGCCGACGCGTTCGCCCGCGCGTGGTTCAAGCTGACCCACCGTGACATGGGCCCGATCGCCCGCTACCTCGGGCCGGAGGTCCCGGCCGAGACGCTGATCTGGCAGGACCCGGTCCCGGCCGTGGATCACGAGCTCGTCGACGCGGCCGACGTCGCGGCGCTCAAGGAGCGCGTGCTCGCCTCGGGTCTGACCGTGTCCGAGCTGGTCTCCACCGCGTGGGCCTCGGCCGCGTCGTTCCGCGGCAGCGACAAGCGCGGCGGTGCCAACGGCGCCCGCGTCCGGCTGCAGCCGCAGAGCGGCTGGGAGGTCAACAACCCCGACCAGCTGGCGCGGGTGCTGCACGCGCTGGAAGGCATCCAGGAGTCGTTCCACGCGGCCCAGACCGGCGGCAAGCGGATCTCGCTGGCCGACCTGATCGTGCTGGCCGGTTCCGCGGCGGTCGAGCAGGCCGCCCGCGACGGCGGTCACCCGGTCGAGGTGCCCTTCACGCCGGGCCGCACGGACGCATCGCAGGAGCAGACCGACGTGGAGTCCTTCGCGGCGCTGGAGCCGGCGGCCGACGGCTTCCGCAACTACCTGGGCAAGGGCACCCGCCTGCCCGCGGAGTACCTGCTGGTCGACCGGGCGAACCTGCTCAACCTGAGCGCCCCGGAGATGACGGTCCTCGTCGGCGGCCTGCGCGTGCTCGGCGCGAACCACAACGGTTCGCAGCTCGGCGTCCTCACCGCGACGCCGGGCACGCTGACCAACGACTTCTTCGCGAACCTGCTCGACCTGGGTACGCAGTGGCGCTCGGTCAGCGGTGACCAGGAGACCTTCGAGGCCATCGACCTCGCCACGGGACAGGTCAAGTGGACCGGCACCCGTGCCGACCTCGTGTTCGGCTCGAACTCGGAGCTGCGGGCGCTCGCGGAGGTGTACGCGAGCGACGACGCGAAGGAGAAGTTCGTGCGCGACTTCGCGGCGGCGTGGGTCAAGGTCATGAACCTCGACCGGTTCGACCTCGCCTGATCCCCGGTCGTCCGGGCCGGCCCCCGTGGTCCGGCCCGGACACCCGGGCACTTTCACCGAAGCCCGTCGGCGTATCGCCGGCGGGCTTCCGGCTGTGCGGCCACCGAAACTTCCGGGATCGGGCGCGACTACGACCATCCGGCCGCCTGTGCCGTTGGGCGACGCGGGACGACCGGCTGGCGACATGCGGCCGGAAGCTTCCGGAACATGTTGACGTACGTCATTGGCCTCGCCGAGCCTGGGACGTGCCATGACATCCGTGATCATCTATCGCGGAGGTGCTTCCCCTGCCCGGAAGGAGGCCTGCTGTGAACCCCAGCCCGAGCCGTTCCAGGGCCCGATCGGTCGTCGCCGCGCTCGCGGTGTCGGCGATCGCGCTCGCGGGAACGGCGACCCTGATCGCCGCCACCACACCCGCCCTGGCCGCACCCGCCGCCCTCGGCGTCGAGGACGAGGGCGCCGCCTGCCCGGTGACCCTGCCCGGCACCACGACCGCCAACTCCCGGCTTCCCGACCCGTTCCGGAAGCTGGACGGCACCCGCATCAGCGCCAAGTCCGAGTGGCAGTGCCGCCGCGAGGAGATCAAGAAGCTCGCCGAGCGGTACGTCTACGGCACCAAGCCCGCCCGGCCCGCCACCGTCACCGGCACGGTGACCAGCAGCAACATCACCGTGAACGTCAGCGACAACGGCCGCAGCGCCAGTTTCTCGGCCAGCGTCAGCCTGCCCAGCGGCACCGGCCCGTTCCCGGCCGTCGTCGTGGTGGGCGGCCTGGGCGCCGATACCGCCACCATCCGCGCCGCGGGCGTCGCCGTCATCAGCTACGACCCGCTCGCCGTCGGCCGCGAGGGCACGCCCCGCAACAACAAGCAGGGCGCGTTCTACAGCGTGTACGGCAACACCAGCAGCACCGGACTGCTGCTGGCCTGGGGCTGGGGGGTGAGCCGCATCATCGACGTCGTCGAGCAGTCGGGCGGCGGCATCCTCAAGGCCGACGCGATGGGCGTCACCGGGTGCTCGCGCTACGGCAAGGGTGCGTTCGTCGCGGGCGCCTTCGACCAGCGCATCGCGCTGACCATGCCGATCGAGTCCGGCAGCGCCGGTGCGCCGATCTTCCGCGGGATCCCGGGTGAGTCCGGCGCGCAGCCGCTCAGCAGCGCGTACTCGGAACAGCCGTGGCTGGGCGACGCGTTCAGCCCGTTCACCGGCAACCCGAACTCGCTGCCGATCGACACGCACCAGATCATCGGCATGGTCGCGCCGCGCGGGCTGTTCCTCATGGAGAACCCGCGCATCGACTGGCTGGCCGCCCGCTCCGGCAGCGTGGCGGCACTGGGCGGTGCCGAGATCTACAAGGCGCTCGGCGCGGGCGCGAACATCACGTACTGGTCCGACGTCGCGGACGGCACGCACTGCGCCGTCCGGTCCGAGTGGCGCACCCCGCTGCAGCAGCACCTGCAGAAGTTCCTGCTCAAAACGGGCAACGCCGCGGGCACGATCCGGATCTCCAGCCTGAAGTCCGGCAACCTGGCCGACTGGCGTGACTGGACGACGCCGACCCTCACGGACACGACCCCGACCGCCGGCCCGCCCTCGTCGCCGCCGCCGTCGTCGCCCCCGCCCTCGATCCCGCCGTCCTCCCCGCCGCCGTCGGTCCCGCCCTCCTCGCCGCCGCCGTCGTCACCGCCTCCGGTCGGCGCCTGCGGTGCGGCGTTCCGCACGGTCAACACCTGGCCCGGCGGGTTCCAGGGCGAGGTGACGGTCACGGCCGGCGCCTCGGCGATCAACGGCTGGACGGTGACCTGGACACTCGCCGGCGGGCAGACGATCACCCAGCTCTGGAACGGCGCGCTGAGCACCAGCGGCTCGGCGGTGACGGTGCGGAACCTGTCGTGGAACGGCTCGCTCGGCGCGCGGTCGTCGACCACGTTCGGCTTCACCGGCACCGGCAGCGCCGCGGTGTCCGGGCTGACCTGCACCAGTCCCTGACCAGCCGAGAATCACCCGGGTCGGGGCCCGCCTGCGCCGGGCCCCGACCCGACCGAGGCTCCGGCCAGGACGGCACGACGGCATGGCCGTAGCCTCGACTCGCGCCCCGGGCGGCTCGACGACGATCGGAGCATCGACCGGCGCTCGCGGCGGCTTGACGACGACCCGAGCCTCGACCCGCGTGCCGGGCGGCTGCACGGCGAGATGATGTCCAGATCGCAGCGGTTTCTCCTCTGGTGCGGGGCACCTCGATCGTGCAACGATCCCTTCACATCGCGGGCGGCGCTGCGTCGTGATCGGACCCAGGCGGGTGTCACGGGTCGCCGTCCGCTCAAAGGAGGGACACCCCCGTGAGACTCAACCGACGGGCCGGTCGACGACCGGCCCCGATGGCGCTGGCCGTCGTCGCCACGGCTGCGCTGGCGGCCTCGGTGACCGCCGGCGCCCAGGCCGCCCCGCCGAGTTCGGAGGCCACCGCGCTCTACCTGGTGCAGACGGTGAGCGACCCCATCGCCACGTACGCGGGCGGCGTCAGCGGCTACACCGCGACCCGGCCCGCCGCGGGCGAGCGGGTGGACGCCCACTCGGGCGCCGCGAAGCGCTGGCGTGACCGGCTGCGCGGCGAGCACGACGCCGCGCTGCGCGGCGCCCGCGTCGACACCGGCCGCAAGGCCCATGACTACGGGGTCACGTTCAACGGGTTCAGCGCCCGGCTCACCGCGACCGAGGTCGCGCGCCTGCAGGCCGGCGGCGGCGTGCTGCGGGTCTGGAAGAGCGAGCAGCTGCACGCCGACACCACGACCACCCGTGACTTCCTGGGCCTGACCGGCCCCGGCGGGGTGTGGAGCAAGCAGTTCGGCGGCGACGCGCACGCCGGTGAGGGTGTCATCGTCGGTGTCATCGACTCCGGCATCTGGGCGGAGAACCCGGCGTTCGCCGCGCTGCCGACCCCGCGGCCGGATCAGCGCACCATCGACAAGAAGTGGAAGGGCACCTGCGACGCCGGTGTCGAGCAGCCGGTGGCCTGCAACAACAAGCTGATCGGCGCCCGCTACTTCCACGACGACGCCAACGTCAACGACGCCGAGTTCCTGTCGCCGCGTGACTACAACGGGCACGGCTCGCACACCGCCTCCACCGCCGCGGGCAACTCCGGCGTGGCGGCCAGCATCAACGGCGGCTCGGTCGGCACGATCTCCGGCATGGCCCCGGCCGCCCGGATCGCGGCGTACAAGGTGCTGTGGCACAACCCGGCCGCGGGCAACTCCTCCGGCGGCACGGCCGACATCGTCGCCGCGATCGACGCCGCGGTCGCCGACGGCGTGGACGTCATCAACTACTCGATCTCCGGCTCGCGGCAGTACGTCGTCGACCCGGCGGAGATCGCGTTCCTCAACGCCGCCGCCGCGGGCGTCTTCGTCGCGGCCTCGGCGGGCAACTCCGGTGACACGCTCGGCGCGGGCAGCGTCGCGCACAACTCGCCGTGGCTGACCACGGTCGCGGCCAGCACCCACGACCGCGGCAACACCAAGACGGTGACCCTGGGCAACGGCGCATCCTACACCGGTGTCGGGGTCGGCCCCGGCGTCGGCCCGGCCACGCTGATCGACTCCACCGTCGCCGGTCTGGCCGGTGCGGACCCGGCACTGGTGAACCTGTGCTACCTCGGCACGCTCGACCCGGCGAAGGTGACCGGCAAGATCGTGCTGTGCGACCGGGGCGGCAACGCCCGGGTCGAGAAGAGCGCGGCGGTCGCCCAGGCGGGCGGCGTCGGCATGGTGCAGGCCAACACGAGCAGCGCCCAGTCGCTGAACGCCGACTTCCACGCGGTGCCCAGCGTGCACCTCGACGCGACGGCGGGCGCGGCGGTCACCGCGTACGCCGCGACGGCGAACCCGACCGCGACCATCTCCGCGGTCAGCACCGACCCGGTGCGGGCGCCGGCCATGGCGGGCTTCTCGTCCTACGGCCCGTCCCTGGCCGGCAACGGTGACCTGCTCAAGCCGGACATCACCGCGCCCGGCGCGGACGTGATCGCCGCGGTCGCGCCGCCGAACAACGGCGGCAACAACTTCAACTCGCTGTCGGGCACCTCGATGTCGTCGCCGCACATCGCCGGCATCGCCGCCCTGATCAAGAGCAAGAACCCGAAGTGGTCGCCGATGTGGATCAAGTCGGCCATGATGACGACCGCCAAGACCAAGGACAACACCGGCGCGCCGATCCAGTGGTCGCAGGGTGACGCCACCCCGCTCAACTACGGCTCCGGCCACGTCGTGCCGGGCAGCGCCTTCGACCCCGGTCTGGTCTACGACTCCACGCCGGAGCAGTGGCTGCAGTACGCCTGCGGCATCGGCCAGCTCCAGCTGATCACCGAGCCGGCGTTCTGCGACTCGGTCGGCTCGATCGACCCGAGCGACCTGAACTACCCGTCGATCGCGGTCGGCGACCTGGCCGGCTCGCAGACCGTCACCCGCCGGGTGACCAACATCAGCAAGAACTCGTCGGTGTACGCCGCGCAGGTCACCGCGCCGGCCGGCTTCAACGTCACGGTGTCGCCGAAGACGCTCACCGTGCCGCCGGGTGCGACGAAGTCGTTCAAGGTGACCATCACCCGCACCAGCGCCACCGCGGGCACCTGGGCGTTCGGCTCGCTGTCCTGGTCGGACCTGCGTGGCCACAAGGTCACCAGCCCGATCGCGGTGCGCTTCTCGGCCCTGGCCGCCCCGGTCGAGGCGACCGGCACCGGCACCAGCGGCAGCACCGCGCTGGCGCTGCGCACCGGGTACGCGGGCACGCTGACCACCTCGGTCGGCGGGCTGACCGCCGCCGATGTGAGCAGCCTCGCCTTCGACGGGCCGAGCGCGACCTTCACCCCGGTGGTGTCGGGCTCGACCAAGAAGGTCACGGTGACGGTCCCGGCCGGCACCGCGACGGCGCGCTTCTCGACGTTCGACGCCGACGTACCGGCCGGCACCGACGTCGACCTGCACGTGTTCCCGGCCGGCAGCACCACCGGCGAGGTGGCCACCAGTGACGGCGGCACCGCGCAGGAGTCGGTGACCCTGCCCGAGGGCAGCTACGACGTGTACGTACACCTGTTCGCGTCGGCCGGCGCGCTCACCGTGCCCGGCCACGCGTGGGTCGTGCCGTCCACGGCGGCGGGCAACCTCACCGCCACCCCGGCCAGCCAGCCGGCCACCGTCAACGGCTCCGCGACGGTGACCGCGACCTGGTCCGGGCTGACCGCGGGCGTGCGCTACCTCGGCGTGCTCTCGTTCGGCGACGGCACCGCGCCCGTCGGCCGGACGGTCCTGGCGATCACGGGCTGACCTGCTGATCCGATCAAGGGCGCCCTTCCGGTCACGTGCCGGGAGGGCGCCCTTTCCCGTCCGCTCCTCCGCGTGGGGGAGCGGTCCGCTCGCCCGCGCGAGCGATCACCACGCCTGCCCGGAACCCCAGGATGGACCCATCGAGCCCATCGACCCGGGGAGAAGAAGATGACCATCGCCCGTGCCTTCGTCGCCGCGCCGCTGCTACTGCTGGCGTACGGCGTCATCCGCATCATCGACGGCTTCGACGGCGTACGCGGACCCGGCGTCGCCTGGACCACCGGCCATCTCGCGTTCCTGCTGGCGCTGGTGCTGTTCGTGCCGATCCTGTGGACGATGCGGCGGCTGGCGGGAGCGGGCCGGGCGGCCACCGCGGCGGCGGTGACCGGCTTCGCCGGGATCGCGGCGCTGGGCGTGCAGTTCACCATCGACATCGTGGTCGGCCTGCTGGCCTCGGACAAGGCGGACATGAGCCGCATGTCCGGTGCGATCTCGGACCTGCCGGGCGTGGAGCCGGTCGTGTACGCGTTCGGGCCGGTGCTGTTCTACGCCGCGCAGGTCTGGCTGGTCACCCAGCTCGCGGTGCAGCGCCGGGTCAAGGCGTGGACGCCGGTGCTGGTGCTCACCGACATGATCCTGCCGTTCGTGAACAAGGACCTGATCCCCATCGGCGCGATCTGCCTGCTGATCTCCTTCGTGCCACTGATCCGGATCCTCCGCAGCCCCCAGACCGCCCCCGCCGCCCCGACCCTCACCACCGCCGTCAGCGCCGGATGATCGCGATCCCGTGCCATGATCTGCAGCCGGACTGCAGGTCATGGCACCAATCCGCGATCTTGCCGGAGGATGGGCGGGCAGCCGGTGGCCGGTGGGGCTGGCTAGGCTGGGCGACCATGCGACGCGAGCGGTGGTGGGACCTCGGCCTGACCGGGCTGGTGCTGTTCGCCCAGTCGGCGCCGTTCCTGGTGACGCAGCCGGAGCAGGGCGGCGGGTGGCCGCTCACGGCCTGGCTGCCGGTGCTGCTCTCCGCGCTGCCGGTGCTGGTGCGGCGGCGGTGGCCGGCGACCTGCCTGCTGCTGTCCGCGGTCGGCGTCGGCCTCTACGGACTGGCGGACACCGCCCCCGCCCAGCCCATCTGGTACGGCCCGCTGATCTGCATGTACGCCGTGGCCTACCAGTCGTCGCGGGCGATCCGCATCGCGTCGCTGGCGGTGACGGCGCTGGGCATGCTGGTCGCCATCAACTCGCTGAACACGGCCGTGCGCGAGCTGTCCACCTGGTCGGCCGCGTACGCCCTGGGCGCCCTGGCCCGCGCGCGTCGGGAGACCGCCGAGGCCGCCGAGCGCCAGGCGGCCGAGCTCGCCGCCGAGCGGGAGCGGGCGCGCATCGCCCAGGACCTGCACGACATCCTGGGACACGCGTTCAGCCTGATGGTGGTGCAGGCCGAGGCGGGCGGCGCGGTGGCCCGCAGCGACCCGGACCGCGCCGAGCGCGCGTTCGACGCGATCTCCGCGGCGGGGCGCGACGCGATGACCCAGCTCCGCACGACGGTGGGCGCGCTGCGCGAGGCCGAGCGGGCGCCGCAGCCGACGCTCGCCGACCTGCCGGAGCTGCTCCGGCAGGTGGAGCAGGCCGGGCTGACGGCGCGCCTGGTGGAGCACGGGCCGCGGCGACCCGTGCCGGCGCAGGTGCAGCTCGCGGCGTACCGGCTGGTCCAGGAGGCGACCACCAACGTGGTGAAGCACGCGGGCGCGGCCTCGGTGGAGGTGGCTCTCGACTGGCGGCCGGGGGAGCTGGCCGTGACCGTCACCGACGACGGGCGCGGCGCCGCGGACCGGCGACCCGCCGGTGGGCACGGCCTGACCGGCATCGCCGAGCGGGTCGCGGCGGCGGGCGGCAAGGTGGTGTTCGGGCCCGCGCCGGCGGGCGGATTCCGGGTGGAGGCGGTGTTCGGATGATCCGCGTGGTGGTCGCCGACGACCAGGAGCTGGTGCGGGCGGGGTTCGCCACGATCCTGTCGGTGCAGCCCGACATCGAGGTGGTGGCCGAGGCGGGCGACGGCCGGGCGGCGATCGCCGAGGTCGAGCGGCACCGGCCGGACATCGCGCTGCTCGACATCCGGATGCCCGAGCTGGACGGCATCGAGGCGGCCCGGCGCATCTGCGCGGACACCGCCACCCGCGTGATCATGCTGACCACGTTCGACTCCGACGAGTACGTGTTCGAGGCGCTGCGCGCCGGGGCCAGCAGCTTCCTGCTCAAGGACGTACGCCGCGACGACCTGCTGCACGCCGTGCGGGTGGTGCACGAGGGCCAGTCGCTGCTGGCGCCGGCCGTCACCCGGCGGCTGATCGACGACGTGCTGGCCGTGCACCGCCGCGAGGGCCGGGCGCACGCGCGCCCGGTGGCGGGGCTGGACCAGCTCACCGACCGGGAGCGGGAGACGCTGGTGCTGCTCGGCCGGGGACTGTCCAACGCGGAGCTGGCCAGGGCGCTGTTCGTCAGCGAGAACACGGTCAAGACGCACGTCAGCAACGTGCTGAGCAAGCTCGGGCTGCGCGACCGGGTGCAGGCGGTGATCTGCGCGTACGAGTCGGGCCTGATCGCGCCCGGCGGCTGAGGCCCGTCAGGCGACGGTCAGCACCATCCGGAAACGGGCCTTGCCGCTCATCATCCGGTCGTACGCGGCGGCGGCGTCGGCCAGCGGCGCCTGCTCGATCATCGCCGCGACGTCCTGGTCGACGGAGAAGCGCAGGTTGTCCTCGTTCTCGATCGCGCTGCCGGTGATCTGGCCGGTGATCCGGATGACACCGGACAGCAGCGCGAACGGGGTCACCTCCATCGGCTCGAACGAGGCCCCGACCACCATGAGCGTGCCGCCGCGGGCCAGGCCCGGGATCAGCGCCGTCATCGACGCGCCGCTGACGGCGGTCGCGAGCACGACGTCGGCGCCGCCGAGCGCCTGCAGCGCCGCGCCGACGTCCCCGGCGGTGCTGTCCACATAGTCGTGCGCGCCGAGCTGCCGGGACAGCTCCTCCTTGCCGGTGCCGCGGGCGATGGCGACGACCCGGGCGCCCATCCGGCGGGCGTACTGCACGCCGAGGTGGCCCAGCCCGCCGATACCCTGCACGGCGACCAGCGAGCCGGCCCGCACACCGGCCTTCAGCAGCGCGTTGTACGTGGTGAACCCGGCGCACAGCAGCGGCGCCGCGGCGACGGCGGACAGCTGCTCGGGCAGGCGCACCAGGCCGGACTGCCGGGCGTAGACGTACTCCGCGTAGCCGCCGTCGACGGTCACGCCGGTCACGGGCTGGTCCTGGCAGCCGGTGAAGTCGCCGCGGCGGCACGGGTCGCAGACGCCGTCGTGGCCGCCGAGGTAGCCGACGCCCGCCCGGTCGCCGACGTTCCAGCGGGTGACGCCCTCGCCCAGCGCGTCGATCCGCCCGGCGATCTCGTGGCCGGGCACCCGCGCGGGCTCGTCGTCCGGATGGGGGTGCACGGCGAAGGCATCGGTGTGGCACACCCCGCAGGCCTCGACCTTGATCCGGACGTGGCCGGGGGCAGGGTCGACCAGCTCCCGTTCGGCGAGGCGCAGGCTCCCGTCCGGGGCGACTTCGACGGCTCGGTACGTGGTCATCCCGTCATCTCCGGTCTCTGAGCAGCGAGCCGGGTCCGGCAGCGGACGGCCGCCGGTCGGTGTCGCCCCATTTTAGGTGGGTATGCGGTAGCGACGGGCGCCTACCGCCGCTTGAGACGGGTCGCAGTTGACGCAACCTATCGGTTGCGATAAGTTCAGTAGCAACCGAACGGTTGCTACTGAGGAGGCTCTCATGGGATTCCCCGACCGGATCGAGCGCACGCTGGAGCTGCGCCAGCCGCCGGAGCGCGTCTGGCAGGCACTGACCACCGCCGAAGGGCTCGGCACCTGGTTCGGCCACAGCGCCGAGGTCGACCTGCGGGTCGGCGGGCTGGTCAAGCTCACCTGGGACACCGGCGACGCCGCCACGCTGACCATCGAGCGGGTCGAGCCGCCGCACGTCTTCGGCTACACCTGGAGCATCAACGGGCTGCCCGAGGGCGACCCGCGCCGCACCTACGTCGAGTTCACGCTGGAGCCGCGCGGCGACGGCACCACGCTCACCATGGTCGAGTCCGGGTTCGCCCAGGTGCCCGACGAGGCGCACCAGAAGGCGTTCTCCGGCAACACCGACGGCTGGGCGCACGAGCTGGGCGAGCTGGTCGCCTACCTCGATGGCCGATCCTGACCTGGAGGCCGTGGCCCAGGAGGTCTTCACCGCGCTGGCCGATCCGAGCAGGCGCAGCATCCTCGCCGCGCTCGCAACGGGGGGACCGGCCACCGCGACCGACCTCGCCGCCCGCCTGCCGATCACCCGGCAGGCCGTCGCCAAGCACCTCGGCCTCCTCGCGGAGGCGGGGCTGGTGGTGGCCGAGCCGGGTGAGCGGCGCCGGGTGCGCTTCCGGCTGGACTCCGCGCCGATGAAGGTCGCGCAGCAGTTCCTCGCCGCGCTCGCCCGCGACTGGGACGGCCCGCTCGCGGCGCTGCGGCGCGAGCTGGAGTGAGGCCGCGAGCGGGAGTGAATCAGCCGCGGGCTGGTGCCGCACTGATCGAGGATGCATGATGTCCGGCGTGGCATCGGCGAGCGGAGCACAGGTGACGAAGGTCGTGGCGAGTCCCGCGTTCTGGTGGCGGGCGGTGCTGGTCGTCGTGGGCGTGCTGGGCCTGCTCTCGGGCACCCACCGCCTCACCTTCTACACCACCCAGACCACGGTGCTGACCCTCGCCTACTTCGGCGCCGGGCTGTACTGGGCGGTTCGGCGCGGCACCGCCGACCCGGCCGCGCCCCGGCTGCGCGGCGCGGTCACCCTCTGGATCATGATCACGGCGCTGGTCTCGCACTTCGTGAACAACCACGGCGCCAACCCGCTGCCCGGCCTCACCGACGCCGACCCGGCGACTGCCCTGGCCAACCGCTCGGTGTTCGTGCTGCACTACGTGCTGCCCGCGATGGTCCTCATCGACTGGCTCGGCTTCGGCCCGCGCCGCACCGCCCGCTGGCGCGACCTGCCCCTGTGGCTGATCTGGCCGACGGCGTACGTGCTGCTGTCGGTGTTCCGCGCGCTCGCCTTCCCCGAGGTGCAGAACCGCTACCCCTACGCGTTCCTCGACCCGACCGAGGGCGGCTACGGCGGGGTCGTGCTCGGCGTGCTGCGCCTGGCCGTGGGCATCATCGCGCTCGGCGCGGCCCTGATCGGCCTCGACCGGCTCCTCTCCCGCCGCCCCGCCGTCGCCGCGCTCACTCCCGACCCGGCAACCCCCGACGCGGCCACCGAGGCACCCGCCCCCGCCACCACCTGACCACCCGAAAGGAAGGGCACCTTCTTAACGCTATGCGTAGAGGAAGGTGCCCTTCCCAACAGTGAGGATGATGTGTGGGAGTCCTCCCGGTCCGGTCTGACCCTCTTCCCAACTGACCTCGGGTCTTGGACGGGATCTGTCGACCGGTGCCGG
>NZ_JBFAOU010000083.1:0-33984 GCF_040675365.1 Catellatospora sp. NPDC049609
TTCCGAGCCGTAACCGCCGTCATGTTCGTGGGCCGGTTCCGGCATCCGCCAGCGGTGCGTCGCGGCGGCCCGTCTGACCGGCGGTCCGCTGACGGGTTGTCTCGACAACCCAGAAGTTGTCGCCCCGCGGAGCGGATACCCCGGCCGGCGGGCGGCCCGGCTAAGCCGGGAAGGTGTTGCCCAGGAACACGCCGAGGCGGCGCACCGTCAGCGCGGCGCAGATGCCGTGGCTGCGCAGGTTGCCGTGGATGCCGTCGGCGCTGTAGCTGCCCGGATCGCGCTCGGCGGGGTGGCCGCTGCAGTCGGTGTGGATCGCGCCCAGCCGCGCCGCCAGCCGGGCGGTCCGCGCCGACAGCATGTCCATCCGCTCCCGCACCAGGTGCTTCACCGGATCGGGAAAGGACGGCGCGTAGGAGACGTTGAACATCCCGACCGTGATGACCTCGGCGCCCGACGCCCGCAGAGCGGTGATCATCGCGGCGAGCTCGCCGTCCACCGCGTCCGGATCGTACGACCGGCGCAGCGCGTCGTTGCCGCCCGCTGCCAGCAGCACCAGGTCCGGCGCGAACCGCAGCGCGGGGTCGAGCTGGCGTTGCCGGATCTCCGCCGCGCGCAGGTCGCGCTCCCCCAGGTTCAGGTACGCCAGGTCCGGCCGCACCCCGGCCAGCTCCGCCCGGATGCGGTCGCACCAGGACAGCTCGACGTAACCGGGCACCGGATCGCCGAGCCCGGCGGCGACGCTGTCACCCAGCACCGCGAACCGCCGCCACGGGTGTCCGGCCAGCAGCGCGGCAGCCTCCCCCGGCCGCAGGCACCACGGATCGGCCGCCTCCAGCATCCCGGCATAGCCGCCTGCCTGCGTCACGGCCAGGCCGTCAGCCATGCTGGGCGGCCTTGACGCTGTCCTGCGGGGTCTGCTGGGCGGGCACCCGCGCCTCGCTCAGCTCGGCCATCTCCGACAGACCGGCCAGCTTCGCCTCCAGCTCGGCGAGCTCGCCGCGCATGCGCTCGGCCTGCCGGGCCGCCTCGGTCTGGTCCACCGCGAGCGCCTCCTCGACGCTGCTGCGCACGCCGGGCACGTCCAGCGAGGCCAGCATGCTCATCGCCTCGGCGGTCTTCACCAGGTGCCGCGTGCCGAGCAGGGCACGGCCCTTGCGCACCTCGACCAGCCACTGGCCGTTGGCGTACGCCAGGGTGACCGACAGCCGCGCGGGCAGCCGGGCCGCGCCGGTCAGCACCGCGGGCGCGCCCGCGCTCAGCTGCCGCCACGTCCGGTACGCGAACACCGGCACCAGCAGCGCGACCAGGTACGCCCCGGCCGCCGCGACCAGCGCCCAGCGCAGCTCCAGCACCGGCAGCGCCCAGGCCGCCGCGACCGTGCCGAGCGGCAGCCCGAGGTACGCCAGCGACGACGCGAACCCGCCGACCCGGCTGCGCACCGGCGCGGGCACCCGCTGCGCCAGCAGCAGGCCCAGCGCGGGCGTCACCGACGACATGGTCGCCCCGCACACGAACGACACCACCACGATCAGCAGCAGCACCGGCGGCAGCCCTCCGGCCACCGCGGCCGTTCCGCCACCGGCCAGGAAGGCGAGCGCCGCCACCAGCCAGCGGTACGGCTCGGCGGTCAGCCCGGCCAGCACCACCCCACCGGTGACCACGCCGAGCACGAACGCCCCGCCGACCAGGCCGAGCAGTTCGGGTTCGCCCAGCACGTGCGTCATCCAGGCCGCCACCAGCAGCACCGCCCCGGCCTGCACCAGCAGGTTGCTCAGGAACAGCACCACGGCCAGCCGCCGGATCAGCCCGTCCGACCGCAGCTCGGCGAGCGCGCTGCGGCGCAGGTCACGAGCCTGGGTACGCGAGATCGGCGGCGCCGCCGCAGCACTCGCCTCGGGTTCCGGCGGTGCCTTCTCCTGGTCCGCCGGGTGGCTGCCGTTGACGGACGGGGTGTCCCCGGACGCCTGCGCCGGAATGCCGGCGTGCACGGCGTCCGCCCCGACCGTGGCCCGCTTCGCGTTCACGACGCCGGACGTCGCGCCCGGCGCGCCCGCACCGTTGGCCGTGCCAGGTGCCGCACCCGCGTCGGCCTGCCCGGGGTCGCGGCCGCCGGTGTCCACCGCGCCGCCACCGGCCGTGCCGGACTGCGCGGGCAGCACCTCGCCGCTGAGCACCTCGACGTCCTGCGATGCGGCGGCGGCGGGGCGCGGGCGGTCGGTGACGGCCTGCACGAGCAGCGCCGCGGCCAGCGCGCACAGCACCGCGTCGAGCCACAGCACACCCGCGGGGCCGAGGCGCACCGCGAGCACACCCGCCCCGGCGCCGAGCACCAGCAGCGCGCTGACCTGAAGCACCCGGACCAGCCCCGAGCGGGGGGCGCGGGCGGCGTCGGGGTCCGCGTCGGCGCGTACCGCATCCTTGGTCCGGTCGCTCACCGCCCGCAAGGCGGTGGCCAGCGCGACCAGCCCGGCCAGCGCGGCGACGCCCGCCACCCCGGACGGCGCGAGCGCCGAGTCGGGCAGTGCGAGGTAGGCCACCGCCGCGAGCGCGAGCGCACTGCACAGGTCCGCGGCCACGCCCACCCGGACCGGTGACCGGTCGGCCAGCGCCACCCCCAGCGGCCCGGCCAGCAGGTACGCCAGCAGCTGCGCCGCCGCGACCAGGCCGACCGTGCGCAGGTCCGCCTCGGCGGCCAGCAGCAGCCAGGGCACCACCACGAACGACATCCGGGTGGCCAGCACCGACACCGCCTCGGCGGCCCGGACCGGCAGCCGACCCGGCGTGCCGGACGGCTCGGCCGTGGGATCGCCGAGCGCCGGCGCCGCGTGGACCGTCATCCTTACCCTCCAGTTCAGGTGCGGGCGGCGTGCCGCTCGCGCAGCGCCTTCTTGTCGACCTTGCCGAACTCGGTCAGCGGGAAGGCGTCGACGAACTCGACCGTCTCGGGCGCCCACATCGCGTTCAGCTCGCCGGCGGCCAGCGCGATCAGCTCCTCGGCGGTGACCGTCGCGTCGGGTGCGGCCACCACGTACGCGTGGACGGCCTCGCCGTGCAGCTCGTGCGGCACCCCGATGACGGCGGCGGCCTGCACCTGCGGGTGCGTCGCCAGCACGTCCTCGACCGGGCGGCAGAAGACGTTCGTGCTGCTCAGGCCGGTCACGATCATGTCCTTGGCCCGGTCGAGCAGGAACAGGTAGCCGTCGGCGTCCAACCGGCCCACGTCGCCGGTGCGCAGCCAGCCCCCGACCAGCGTCTCGGCGGTCAGCTCGGGCATGCCCCAGTAGCCGCGCATCAGCAGCGAGCCGGTGACCCACACCTCGCCGACCTCACCCGGCGGCAGCACCGTGCCGTCGGCGCCGCGGATCTCCACCCGCACGTCGCCGTACGGGATGCCGCAGGAGGCCAGCCGCTCCGGGTGCGCCGGGTCGTGGTCGAGATTGGGCAGCGCCGAGATGAACGGGGACTCGCTCATGCCGTACACGATGCGCAGCACCGGGCCGAAGCGCTCGATGGCCTGGGTCAGCCGGACCGGGGACGCCGCCGCGCCGGACACGGTGAACGTGTGCAGGCTGCCGAAGTCGACCTCGGCCGACTTCGGGTCGTCGAGCAGCAGGTAGAGCAGCGGCGGCGGGAGCAGCGTGCTGTTGATCCGCTCGCGCTCCACGGTCTCGTAGAACAGCGGGTAGTCCAACCCGTCGTGCAGGAAGGCGGTGCCGCCGGTGAACAGCGTCATGAACACCGCCGTCTGGGCGCTGACGTGCCAGGTGCCCGCGATCAGCAGGTGGCGCAGCGCGGGCTGGCCGCTGTCGGCGTAGTGCTGGGACAGGGCGTGCAGCGCGGCGAAGAAGCGGTGGCCGTGGTGCACCAGCTTCGGCGAGCCGGTGGTGCCGCCGGTCTGGAACAGCGACGACGGCTCGTGCGTGATGGTGGCCGGGTCGAACGGCAGCGTGGTGGCGGGCGGGCCGGCGGTCAGGTCGGGCCCCGCGCCGCCGGGCCCGAAGCAGAGCACCGGCCGGGGCGCGGCCAGCGCGGCCAGCTCCGCACCCATCTCGGGCAGCTTGCGGGCGTCGTACACGAACGCGTCGACCTCGGCCAGGTCGAGGAAGCCGCGCCGGAACCGGGGCGGCGCGTTGTTGGCGATCCAGGCGGTGCGGCAGCCGAGCAGGCCCGCCGCGAGCTGGAGGAAGATGGACTCGGCCGGGTTGCGGGCCAGCACGCCCAGCGCGGCGCCGGGGCGGATGCCGTGGGCCCACAGCGCCCCCGCCATCGCGATCACCTCGGCGTGCACATCGGCGTAGGTGTAGCGGTGGCCGTCGACCGCGACGAGTGCTTCGGCGTCACCGAATCGGGCGAAGAGTGTCAATGCCCGTGCGGCGTAGTTGTCTGCCGGATCAAAGATCTGATCACCCACGGTCGAGTCACCCCAGTTCGGTCGGACGTCAGCGGATTCGCTGGTGGCAGGCCGGTTCCCGGTGTGTGGCAGCGGCCTACGCGGGGACGATACCGCCACGGTCGTGAATCAGCTACCACCCAGGAACATCGATTCGTATAGCCGACGATTGTTAATCGGGACATTTGCGTATGCAGACGTCTGGACCGGACCGTCCATCGATTCCGATGATGCCAACGGCCGCCGCGTCGGCTTAGACTGCCGACCTGACACCCGACGCGGTGATCGACTTCTGGCAATGTCCCTCAGTGATCGAGGAGCCTCGCGCCGATGAACAGCCCCCGCCAACGGCAAATCGTGATGGCCCTGGTCACGCTCGTGACGGTGGGCTCGACCCTGCTCGTCGCGACCGCCAACAGCCAGGCCGTCGCCCCCGAGCCGGAGCGCTGGGTCGGCTCGTGGTCGGCGGCACTGACCCCGGCGGGCGCGGGCAAGTCCAAGGACGGCTTCAGCGACCAGACCATCCGCATGTTCGTGCACACCTCGGTCGGCGGCAGCCAGGCCCGGATCCGGCTGTCCAACCGGTACGGCACCAAGCCGCTCACCATCGGCCACGCCACCCTCGCGCTGCCGTGGCCGGAAGCCGGCCCCGGCGACCTGAAGCCGGGCTCGGTGGTGGACGCCGCCTTCAACGGTCAGAAGTCCGTCACCATCCCGGCCGGCGGCAGCGCGGTCAGCGACCCGGTGGCGATGCACGTCCCCGCGTCGCAGGACATCGCGGTCACCCTCTACCTGCCCGCGCAGACCCCCGGCCCGGCCACCTGGCACCTGTACGCCCGCGAGACCGCCTACATCGGCGCGGGCGACCACGCCACGTCCGCCACCGGCGCGAAGCTCGCCGAGACCCGCAACAACTGGTACTACCTGACCGGCCTCGACGTGCTCAACCGCAGCGGCCAGGGCTCGATCGTGGTGCTCGGCGACTCGATCACCGACGGGCTGAAGACCACCGTCAACGCCGACCGCCGGTGGACCGACTACCTCGGCGCGCGGCTGGTCAAGGAGGCCCCCGAGGGCAGGGCGCCGGGCATCCTCAACGCGGGCCTGTCCGGCAACCGGCTCACCCTCGACGGCGCCGACCTCGGCGTCAACGAGCTGGGCATGAACGGCTCGTCCCGGTTCCACTTCGACGTGCTCGGGCAGACCGGCGTACGCACCGTGATCCTGGCCCTGGGCATCAACGACGTGTGGCTCAGCCAGGACAGCGCCGACAACATCATCGCCCGCATCCAGCAGCTGGCGTCGCTGGCCCGGCAGGCCGGACTGAAGGTCATCGTGTGCACGCTGAGCCCGTGGAACGCGTTCGAGTCGGCGCCGGGCGTGGTGGCGTACACGCCGACGCTGGACTCGGTGCGGCTCACCGTGAACTCGTACCTGCGGACCAGCACCGACTTCGACGGGGTGATCGACTTCGACGCCGCGCTGCGCGACCCGGCCAACCCGACGAAGCTGCGGGCCGAGTGGGACAGCGGCGACCACATCCACCCCAACGACGCCGGCAACGAGGCGATGGCCAAGGCGATCCCGCTCGACCTGCTGCTGGAAGACGACGAGGACGAGGACTGACATGGTCGCCGAGGTCTCGCTGGCGTCCCTGCACACCGACGAGGTACGCCGCGACCCGTACCCGTTCTACGCGCGGCTGCACGGGCACGGGCCGGTCTGCCGGGTCGCGCCCGGCGACCGGTACAGCTTCGTCGTGCACGGGTACGACGCCGCCACGCAGGTGCTGCGCGACTCGGCGACGTTCAAGGTGATGGACGAGACCCTGCTCGGCGCGAAGCCGACCTGGGCGGGCAACCGGGCCCACGCGGTCTTCATGAACTCGGTGTTCTTCACCAACGCGCCCCGGCACACCCGCATGCGCAAGATGTTCAACCAATCGTTCACCCCGCGCCGGATCAACGCGCTGGAGCCCGCGGTCGAGCGGCTCACCGCGGACCTGCTCGACCGGCTCGCCGAGCAGGCCGCCGGGGGCGCGAAGGTCGACTTCATGGGCGAGTTCGCCTTCCCGCTGCCCGCCAACGTGCTCGGCGAGCTGCTCGGCGTGCCCGAGGCCGACCGCGCGTGGTACCGGCCGCGCGCCCTGGCGCTGGGCGCGATCCTGGAGCTGGGCGGCGCGACGGCCGAGAACGTCGCCGCCGCGAACGCCGCCGCCGAGGAGATCACGGCGTACTTCGGCGAGCTGGCCGCGCGCAGGCGCGCCGCACCCCGCGACGACCTGATCACCGCGCTGGTGCGGGCGCTGGAGTCCGACGGGGCGCAGCTGTCCGAGGAGGAGCTGCTGGCGAACCTGATCGTGGTGTTCAACGCGGGCTTCGTGACCACCACCCACCTGCTCGGCAACGGCCTCACCCTGCTGCTGGAGCGCCCCGACGCGCTGGCCCGGCTGCGCGCCGACCCGTCACTGACGCCGCGCTACGTGGACGAGATCCTGCGCTACGAGGTGCCCACGCACTTCTCCGTACGCTGGGCCGCCGCCGACAGCGAGGTCGCCGGGGTGCCCATCCCGGCCGGGTGCTGGGTGCTGGTGCTGCTGGCCGCCGCCAACCGCGACCCGGCGCAGTTCGCCCACCCGGACGTGTTCGACCCCGACCGCACCGAGACGTCCACGCTCAGCTTCGGCGCGGGCGCGCACTACTGCCTCGGCGCGGCGCTGGCCCGGCTCGAAGGGCAGCGCGGGCTGGCCATGCTGCTGGACCGCTTCGGCGACATCCGGCTCGCCGCGCCGCCCGGCACCCCGCGCCAGCTCATGCTGCGCGGCCACGAGCAGCTCTGGCTCACCCTGGCCTGACGGCTCACACCGCGGGCGGCTCGCCCGCCGCCGGCACCACGGTGCGGGGCGGCAGCTCGGTCTGGATCCGCTTCCAGTGGTACGCGTACACCGGCACCGCGATCGCCAGCGTGGTGCCCGAGGTGACCAGGCCGAGGATCGCGTTGCGCCGCTGGGAGTCCCGCATCAGCTCCTGCTGACGCTTCTGCTCCACCTCGTACGCCGCCTGCTCGGCCGGTGAGCAGGTCGCGCCGCCCTTGACGTCCGCGCAGCGCGGCGGATAGCCGTAGTAGCCCGGGTCGGGATAGAACAGCTCGACGGCCGAGCGGACCAGGCTGACCGCGGCGAAGATGGAGATCACCAGGGTGATCAGGCAGACCAGGTAGAGGTAGAGGTTGCGCAGCGTCATGCGGTCCTGGAAGGCCATCACGGCTCCTCGGTCCGGGGCCGGCGTCGGGCGCCGGTGCTGTGCGTATTGTCCAACGCCCGCCACCGTCACCGCCCGGTTTCCCGGACCCTGGGGACCGGGTCAGCGCGCGATCAGATTGAGCCCGATCGTGCAGAGGACCGACAGCAGGATCGAGACGGCGATCATGGCGAGGCAGCCCCAGGCCCCACCCAACGGCCTGACCTCGGTGTTCCCGATACGCACGGTGGCGCTCCTTCCGTCCCGGGCGAAGATCGCTGTGCTCGGTCAGGATCTGCCCTCAGTACTGGGACTCTGACCGGAGACGGCGATCACGAAACCTTGGCGACGGCTCCGGCCGCCGCGGCGGACAGCGCCGCGCCGATGATCCCGGCCTCGTTGAGCAGCACCGCGGGCACCACGGGGGTGCGGATGTCGATGAGCGGGAGGAACTTCTCCGACTTCTTGCTCACTCCCCCGCCGATGATGATCAGGTCGGGGTTGAGCAGCTTCTCGATCTCTTTGAGGTACCGCTCGACGTGCTTGGCCCACTTGCCCCAGCCGAGCTTGTCCACCTCACGCGCGTGCGCGGACGCCCGCTCCTCGGCGTCCTCGCCGTCGACCTCGATGTGGCCGAACTCGGTGTTGGGCACCAGCCGGTCGTCGATGAAGATCGCGCTGCCGATGCCGGTGCCCAGGGTCAGCATGACCGTGACGCCCTTGCGGCCGCGCCCCGCGCCGAAGCGCATCTCCGCGACGCCGGCCGCGTCGGCGTCGTTGAGCAGCGTCACCGGCACCCCGACCGCCTGGGCGAACAGGTCCTGCGCGGGCGCGCCGAGCCACGACTTGTCGACGTTGGCGGCGGTGCGGGTCACCCCGCCCAGCACCACGCCGGGAAACGTGATCCCGATCCGCTCGGCGGTGCCGAAATGCCCGGCCACCTCGGCGACCGCGGCGACGACGCGGTTCACGTCCGAGGGCTGCGGGGTCTCCACCCGGAAGCGCTCGTCGGTCAGGGTGCCCTGGGTGACGTCCACCGGTGCGCCCTTGATGCCGGACCCGCCGATGTCGATACCGATGATCGCCATAAGCACAGTCTAGGCCGCCCCGTCCCCGTCCACGCCCGACGAACGGCCCGCGGGGCCAAGGTCATCCGACTTGCCTGGCACATGGGCGTATCAGGGCCGTGAGTACGCCCATGTGCCTGGCAAGTCGGGTGATCTGTGCGGGTCAGCGGGCGGCGCGGGAGATGCCGGCGAGGGACTCGCGCAGCAGGGCGGGGCGGCCGTCGCCGTGGGCGTACTCGGCGAGCGTGGCGCTCAGGAAGACCGCCAGCACCCGCGCCCGCGCCTCGCGCTCCGCCGGGACCGGCCCGTACGCGTCGAGCAGCGCGGTGCGGGCGGCGCCGGTGAAGCCGCCGTACGCCAGGGACAGGTCCAGGGCCGGGTCGGCCAGGCACACGTCACCCCAGTCGATCACGCCCGACGCCCGGCCTGACCCGTCCAGCAGCAGGTGGCGCTGGTGCAGGTCACCGTGTACGAGCACCGGTGACCCGTCCGGCCACCCGAGCGGCTCGGCCGCGTCGAGCAGGGCGTGTACGGCGGGGTCCGGCTGCCAGGTCCCCTGCGCGGCCAGGCGGTCCAGCCGCTCGCGGGCCATCGGGGCGCGTACGGCCGCATCGCCCCGCCGCATCGGGTCGACCGGAAGCACGACGGCTGCCGCCACGGCGACGGCCAGGGCCGGGTCGTGCAGGGTACGCAGGAATGCGCCCAGGTCGGCCGCGGCGGCGACGCGCTGCGGGTCGGGCAGGCCCGAGTCGGCCAGCTCGACGCCGGGGACCAGGCGGGCTCCCCAGTACGGCCAGGGGTAGCCCCCCGCCGGCTCGCCGACGAACTCCGGGCACGGCACCGGCAGCGGCAGCCGCCCGGCCAGCCGCGGCAGCACTGCCGTCTCGTGTGCCAGCAGCGGCAGCGCGATCGCCCGGCGCGGGAACCGGAACACCCACTCCTCCCCGACCAGGTGGACCGTGTTGTCCCACCCCGTCGCGAGCGGGGTCACCGCCAGCCCGGCCAGCTCCGGAAAGCGCGCCGCGATCAGCGCCGCCGCCTGCTCCGCGCCGACCTCGTGCTCGGCCGCCCACTCGGGTGCGCTCATTCCTACTCCTCGGGGGTCACGGATTCCGGGGTGGTTGTCGTATCCGGTCAGAACCCTCAGCGGGACCGCAGTTCCCGACCGGAAAGAGCGATCTTCCCCCAAGCCAGGTTAGGAAGGGCACCTTCTACAACGGATAGCGTTAAGAAGGTGCCCTTCCTTACCCAGCGGCGGCGCGGCGGACGGCGGCGAGGGAGGCGGCGACGTCGGTGTCGTCGGTGGACCAGTTGCTGACCGAGACGCGGAGCACGTCGCGGCCGTGCCAGCGGGAGCCGGACATCCAGCAGGTGCCGTCGGCCAGCAGCCGGGCGGTCACCTCGCGGGTGCGCGCGTCGTCGCCGAACGAGGCGCACACCTGCGTGAACACCACGTCGTTGAGGATCGTCACGCCCTCGATCGCGGCGAGGCCGTCGGCCAGCGCGCGGGCGTTGCGGACCAGGCCGTCGACCAGGTCGGCGACGCCGGAGCGGCCGAGCGAGCGCAGCGCCGCCCACACCGGCACGCCGCGGGCGCGGCGGGACAGCTCCGGCACCCGGTCCTGCGGGTCGGACGGCCCGCCGTCGGCGCGGACGAGGTAGCTGGCCTGCATGCCCATGGCGGCCGGGAGCGCGCCGGGGCGGGCCACGGCGACGATGCCGCAGTCGTACGGGACGTTGAGCGTCTTGTGCGCGTCGGTGGCCCACGAGTCGGCCAGCTCGTGGCCGGAGATCAGGTGCCGGGTGGCCGGGGACGCGGCGGCCCACAGCCCGAACGCGCCGTCCACGTGCACCCACGCCCCGTGCTTGCGGGCCAGGGCGCAGGCCGCGCCGACATCGTCGTACGCCCCGGAGTGGATGTTGCCCGCCTGCAGGCACACGATGGTCGGTCCGCTGCCCCGGGCCAGCTCCGCGGCCAGCGCGTCGACGCCGATGCGGCCCTGGTCGTCGGCGGGCACCTCGATCGGCGCGCCGAGGCCCAGGTAGCGCAGCGCCTGGTCGAGGGTCGTGTGCCGCTCCGCGCCGACGAGCACCCGGATCCGGGGGCCGCCGGTGAGCCCGTCGCGGTCCAGGTCCCAGCCCGCGTCGGCGAGCACCTGCTGCCGCCCGGCCGCCAGGCCGGTGAAGTTGGCCATGGTGGCGCCGGTGACGAAGCCGACGTCGGCGTGGCCGGGCAGCCCGAGCAGGTCGAGGATCCAGTCGGCGGCGGCCTGCTCGATCGCGGCGGTCGCGGGCGTGCTGTAGCGCATCGCGGCGTTCTGGTCCCAGGCGCTGACCAGCCAGTCGGCGCCCAGCGCGGCGGGCAGCGTGCCGCCGATGACCCAGCCGAAGAAGCGGCCGGACGGCATCGCCATCAGCCCGGGCTCGGCCTGCCGGGCCAGCAGGTCCACCACGTCGGCGGCGGCGGACGGGCCGGGCGGCAGCGGGCCGCCGAACACCTCGCCGAGCTCGTCGGCGGTGGCGCGGGGCCGCACCGGGCGGTCGGGCAGGGACGCCAGCCAGGCGAGGGTGTGCGCGACGGCGTGGTCCAGCGCGGGTGCGTAGTCCTCGGGACGTGCGGTCATACCCAGCACTCTGCTACACCCGGCGGCCGGACATCGACAGGCGGGCAAATGGGAGCGCTTCCAGGGTAGTCTCGCGCCATGACGATCATCCGCCCCTACCGCCCCGACGACCGCGACGTCGTGTACGACATCTGCATCCGCACCGCCCACCACGGCGGCGACGCCCGGCCGCACTACCGGGACCCCGGCATCCTGCCCGAGATCTTCGCCGGGCCGTACGCACACCTCGAACCGCAGTTCGCGTTCGTGCTCACCGACGCCGACGACCGCGCCGTCGGATACGTGCTGGCCACCGGCGACACCCCGTCCTTCGTGCAGCGCTTCCGCGACGAGTGGCTGCCGCTGGTCGCCGACCGCTACCCACCCCTGGACGGGGTGGAGCCGCGCGACGCCGACGAGGTGATGCGCCACCTGCTGCACCGGCCCGAGCGGATGATCGTGCCGGAGCTGGCGGCGTACCCGGCGCATCTGCACATCGACCTGCTGCCCGAGCACCAGCGGCAGGGCCACGGCCGCTCGCTCATCGGGCGGCTGGTGCTGGCGCTGCAGGAGGCCGGCGTGCCGGGCGTGCACCTGGGCATGGCCACCGAGAACACCGCGGCCCGCGCCTTCTACGACCGGATCGGCATGCACGTCGTCGACGTCGCCGACGCCGGCCCGGTGACCTACTTCGGTCTCAAGCTCTGACCCTGCCGCGAGGGACATCGTTCGATGTATGTCCATCAGGCGATCAGCTGTAAAGCCGGTCGGTCCAGCGGCTTGAGCGGGCGGGGCGGGGGCCGGAGGCTGGGCGGGTGGGTCGACACATCGCTTTCGTCAACGCGCCCACGGTCGGCGAGGTCTACCCGACCCTGCCGATCGTGGCCGAGCTGGTCCGGCGGGGCCACCGGGTCAGCTACGCCACCGTCGAGGCGCGGGCCGAGGCGGTCGCGGCGACGGGCGCGCGGGTGGTGGTGTACACCTCCAGCCTGCCCGCCGAGAGCGACCGCGGGCTGGCCCGGCCCAACCGGGCGGACTACATCAGTGCCGTGCGCGAGGGCTTCCTCGGCGAGGCTCGCACGACGTTCCCGCAGCTCGCGCCGTACTTCCGGGACGACCGGCCGGAGCTGGTGGTGCACGGCATGCAGAGCCTGGCGGGGCGGCTGGTCGCCGTCCGCGAGGGGCTGACCGCGGTGCAGTTCCAGAGCTTCGTCGCCGCCAACGAGCACTGGTCCATCGCCCGCCACCTGGGGCTGACCGTCGTCCCCCGCCCCGGGCTGCCCGACCACCAGGCGCAGCTCGACGCGTACGTCGCCGGCGAGGGTTTCGATCCCGACGCGGTCCGCGCCTTCCAGCCGGTGGCGCAGTTGCTGCTGTACCCGCGGTTCATGCAGCACCGCGCGGAGACGTTCGGACCGGCGCACCACTTCACCGGCCCGTGCACCGGGCCGCGCCCGTTCCAGGAGCGCTGGGCTCCCGCCTACCCCGACCGCCCGGTCGTGCTGATCTCGCTGGGCACGGTGTACAACCGGCTGCCCGGGTTCTACCGGCTCTGCGTCGAGGCGTTCACCGGCACGGCGTGGCAGGCGGTGCTGGCCGTGGGCGAGCGCACCGACCCGGCCGAGCTGGGCCCGGTGCCCGGCAACGTGACGGTGGCGGCGAGCGTGCCGCAGCTCGACGTGCTGGCGTACGCGTCGGCGTTCGTCACGCACGCGGGCATGGGCGGCATCCAGGAGGCGATCGGCGCGGGCGTGCCGATGCTGACCCTGCCGCAGACCCCCGAGCAGGAGGTCAACGCCGAGCGGCTGGCCGAGCTGGGCGCGGCCCGCCCGCTGGACCCGGGCTCGCTCACGCCGGAGGGGCTGCGTTCCGCGGTGGACCGGCTGGTCGCCGACCAGGGGGTACGCGACGCGCTGGCGCGCCTGCGCGCCGAGCTGCTCACCTGCGGCGGGACCGCCCTGGCCGCCGACCTGATCGAGTCCGCGCTCGAGCGTTAGGAAGGGCACCTTCCACAACGCATGGCGTTAAGAAGGTGCCCTTCCTTTCGGGTCAGCCGGTGGCGCCGGCGATGCGCCGGGCGCGCAGGGCCTTCTTGTCGATCTTGCCTACGTCGGTGAGGGGGAGTTCGCGGAGGAACTCGACGGCGTACGGGGCCCACAGTTCGTTGAGCTCGTCGACGGCGAACCGGCGCACCTCGGCGGGGGTCACGTCGCTGGCGGGGGCGGGGACGACGAAGGCGTACACCGCCTCGCCCATGCTCTCGTGGGGCACGCCGATGACCGCCGCGGCGCGCACGTGCGGGTGGCGCAGCAGGGCGTCCTCGACCGTGCGGGAGTACACGTTCGTCGAGGTCTGACCGGTGACGATCATGTCCTTGAGGCGGTCGACGAGGAACAGGTAGCCGTCGGCGTCGAGGCGGCCCAGGTCGCCGGTGCGCAGCCAGCCGTCCACGATGGTGCGGCTGGTCAGCTCCGCCTGGCCCCAGTAGCCGGACGTCATCAGCGCGGCCTGCACCCACACCTCGCCGATCTCGCCCGGCGGCACCGGCGCCCCGGCCGCGTCCCGGATCTCGACGCGCACCCCGGGGTAGGGCCGCCCGCACGAGCCGAGCCGTTCCGGGTGCGCCGGATCGTGGTCCAGGTTCGGGTACGCGGCGATGAAGGTGGCCTCGCTCATCCCGTACACCGGGCGCAGCACCGGGCCGAACCGCTCGATCGCCTCGGCCAGCCGGGACGGGGCGGCCGCGCTGCCCGCGCAGGACAGCGTCACCAGGCTCGCGGTGTCGGTCTTGGGCAGCCGCGGGTGGTCCAGCACCTGGTAGAGCATGGGCGGGGGCAGCGTCGCGCTGGTGATCCGCTCCTGCTCCAGGGTGGCCAGGAAGTCCTCCGGGTGGAACCGGTCGTGCAGCACCAGCACCCCGCCGGTGAGCAGCGTGATCATCGCGGCTACCTGCTGGCTGGAGTGCCAGAACCCGCCCACCGCCAGGTGCCGCAGCGGCCGCCCGTCGGTCACCTGGTAGCTCGCCGCGACGGCCTGCACCGCCTTGAAGAACGTGTGCCGGTGGTGCACCAGCTTGGGCCGGCCGGTGGTGCCGCCGGTCTGGAACAGCGACTGCGGCTCGCGCACCGACGGCGGCAGGCCGATCTGCGGCGCGCCCGGCAGGCGCGGTGCGGACAGGTCCGGCCCACTGCCCGGCCCGAAGCAGAACACGCCCAGCTCGCCCGCGCCAAAGGCGAGCTGCTCCCCCAGCGGGCCGTGGGTGCGCGCGTCGTACACGAACGCGTCGACGTCGGCCAGGCCGAGGTAGTCGGCGCACAGCTTCGGCGGCGCGTTCGGGGCCAGCCACACCGACCGGCTGCCGAGCAGGTGCAGCGCGAACTGCACCTGCACCGACTCCGGCGGGTTGCCCGCAAGCACGGCGACCGCGGAGGAGGAGCGGACGCCGTGCTCGTACAGGGTCGCCGCCATGTCACGGATCCCGGCGGCGAGTTCGGCGTAGGTGATCCGGCGCGAGCCGTACACGATCGCCTCGGCAGCACCGTGACCGTCGAAGACGGCCAGCGCGTGGGCTGCGTAGTTGTCCTGGTCGCGCTGGTCCATCGCGGACACTCCCGGGTGCTCGACCGAATCCTCGCGCATCCTGTCGACGTTGGCCGGCGCGCCCTCCGAACCGGCACCATAACGCCCGTAACGAGATCGCAACCATTCGTCGACTATGGAGATGCGTCCACCTCCTCAGTGGACGCTTTCCCGGCGCGACTGTGGTATAGAGCGCTTTCTCAGCGCGTGAGGCCCAGCTGGTCGGCCAGTTCGGCGGCGCGCTGCCGGGTGCGCAGCCACGGTGCCCGCAGCGCCTCCCGCACGGTGGCCTCGGCCTCGGCCGGGTCGCCGGTCAGCTCCCACAGCGCACCCGCGGCGGCGAACCGGTCCTTGACGTCGGCGTCGCTGTCGCGGATCTCGCGCAGCCGGGCCGCCACGTCCGGGTCGGCGTCGCCGAAGACCTCGGCGGCGGCGACCGCCGCCAGCACGTCGCGGCGCGGCGCGACCGCGATCGCGGCCCGCAGCGGCGCGTCGTCGCCCCCGGCCAGCCACAGCAGCCGCAGGTAGATGACCTCGCCGTTGGCGATGGCGGCCAGCGCGGCCGGCACCGCCGGGTCGCCCTTGCCGGTCTCGGCCAGGAACTCCGCGACCCACAGCCGGGCCGGGAACGTCATCTGCGGCAGCTGCGCGGCGAGCGGGCCGATCGCGGGCTGCGGCGCGCGTTCCAGCACCTTCAGCAGGCCGACCAGCTCGCGGTGGTCGTTGGCGGTGGCCTTCGGCGAGCGCTCGACGTCGATGGTGGTGGCCAGGGCCAGCACCCGGGCCAGCACCGCCTCCCGCAGCGGCTCGTCGAGCACCGGCAGCTCCCGCAGCGCGGCGGGCAGCCGGGGCGGGGTCCAGCCCTGGCTCAGCGCGGCGAGCGCGTGGTCGCGCCAGCGCGGGTCACCGACGCGCAGCAGCGCGTCCAGCGCGGAGCGGCGCATCGGCGCGCCCTGCCCGATCCTCAGGGCCAGCCAGCCCGCCTGCCGCCGGGTCAGCGCGTCGTCGGCGACGACCGCCCGGTACGCGCAGCGCCGCACCCGCTCCTCGGGGTCGTCGAGCAGGCGGCAGAGCAGCGCCCCCAGGCCGTCGGGCAGGTCGCCGCGGGCGGACCGGTCGGCCAGCGCCTGGGCCACGTCGCGGCGCGCCTGGGGCAGGCCGTCGCGGGCGATCGCCGGGTAGACCTCCTCCTCGCGGGCGCGACCGGCGGCGTACTCCACCAGGCCGGGCAGGCGGGCCTTGCGGGTGGTCCAGCGCAGCGCGTCCGGGTCGGCCGACCAGCCCTCGGCCAGCGCCGCGGCGGCGCCGGGACCGGCGGGCAGCCCCGCCTCGCGCATGGCCAGCACGGCGGCGACCCGGACCGTCGGCGGCCGGGACGGGTCGAGCAGCTCCGGCAGCCAGCCCGCCGCGGCGGCCGGATCGAGCTGCGCGGCGGTGACCAGCGGGGTCACCCGGCGGTAGTCGTCCGCCTCGGCCCGCGCCCGCGCCAGCAGCGCGGCGGCCAGCGCCGGGTCCGGCCCGCAGTGGCCGAGCAGCGCCGTGGACTCCTCGACCACGCTGTGGTCGTCGAGATCGGACAGGTTACGCAACGTGATCGTGAACGCGCGCAGACAGTCGCGCACCGCCCCGCCCGCCGGATGCGCGGCCAGCTCGCGGACCAGCATGAGCAGCTGGTCGGGCAGCCGGGTCTTGGGGTCCGCGGCGAACGCCAGGATCGGCGCCACGAGCTGCGCGGCCAGCGGATGCAGGTCGTCGCCGGGCAGCAGCACCTGCTCCAGCTCGTCCATGCTGTCGTAGTCGTGCGCGGCGGATCCGATGAGCCGCAACAGATCCACTGGTTCCACACCCTGGGTCACCGGTCGATGGTAGGCCGCGGGGGCGACGGAACGCATGCACACCCGTCTACCATCGCAGCGTGATCAGGGTATTGCGGTCGGTCGTCGTCCTTTTCGTACTGGCGGTGACCGGACTGGCCGGGATCGAGGTGTCCCGGCTGCACGCACCGAGCCCGCTGGAGCGCACCGGCGCGCAGGTCGCCGCGGACGCGCTGCCCCGGCTGGCCTTCCTGCGGCAGGCGCTCGACCGCGGCAGCGCCCGGGACATGCAGGCGCTGTTCCCGGAGGGCTGGTTCTTCAGCTACGCCCTCTACGGCCTGACCTGGGTGGACGTCGGTTCGCACAGCCCGGCGCAGCGGGACCGGGCGCTGGCCGAGGCGCGCTGGGCACTGTCGCAGCTGGACAGCGCCGACGGCCGCGCCGTGTTCGACGCCGCGCTCGACCCGCCGTACGGCGTCTTCTACCAGGGCTGGACGACCTGGCTGCGGGCCGGCGTGGTCGCACTGGCCGGGCCGGGCGCGCCGGAGCGGGACCGGCTGGCCGGCGACGCGGGCGCGCTGGCCGACGCGTTCGGCCGGCGGCTCGACCGGACGGGGTCGCCGTTCCTCACCGCGTACCCGGGACAGGCCTGGCCCTGTGACAGCGTCGTCGCCCTGGCCGCGGTGCGGCTGGCCGGGACGCTCACCGGGACCGACCGGTCGGCGCTGGTCGCGCGGTGGACGAAGGCCGCCGACACGCGGCGCGACGTCGCCACCGGCCTGCTGCCGCACACCGTCGACGCGGTCACCGGCGAGCCGACGAGCGGTGCCCGCGCCACCTCGCAGGTGATCATCCTGCGCTTCCTGCGGGACCTCGACCCGGGCCGCGGCGCCGGGGACTGGATCGCCTTCCGCGACCGGTTCGCCTCGGACGTGCCGGGGCTGCCCGGCGTACGCGAGCACCCGACCGGCGAGGACCTGCCCGGCGACGTGGACTCCGGGCCGCTGTTCCACGGCCTGAGCGCCTCGGCCAGCGCGGTGGCGCTCGGCGACGCGGTGCTCTACGGCGACCGCCCGGCCGCCGCGGCGCTGACCGGCCTCGCCGAGGGCGCCGGGCTTGCCGTGCAGTGGGACGGCACGCGCCGCTACCTGGGCGGCGCGCTGCCCGTCGGGGACGCGTTCCTGGCCTGGTCACTGGCGGCCCGGCCGTGGACCGGCGACAACCTCACCGCCGCCACCGGCCCCTCGTGGACCTGGCGCCTGCCCTGGTACGCGGTGCTCGCCCTGCTGCTCGCCCCCGCCTGGCTGCTGGCCCTGGTCGCCGCCCGCATCCCTCCCCTGGGCCGCCCGCCCCGCGCCACGCCGCCCCCATGATCGCTCGATTTGCCTGGCACATGGGCGAATGAGCGCTCAAGATACGCACATCTGCCAGGCAAGTCGGATGATCATGGCGGGGTCAGAGGACGTTTGTCAGGCCGGTGAGGCCGGGGACGGGGACCTCGCCCTGGCGGGCGCCGGTCACGGCGTCGAACCAGGCGACGGCGCCGGGCAGCGCGGCGTACACCCGCCTGCCGTCGGGGCTCGCGGCCAGGCCGGAGACCAGGCCGCCGGCGTCCCAGCGGCTCCACTCGGTGACACCGCGCCGCGGCGCCGCGTGCACGGTGTCGCCGGTCGCCAGGAACAGCGTCGCGGACGTCGCCGCCAGGTGTGCCGTGCCCTGCGTCCGGGGCGCGTCCAGCACGGACTGGACGGTCAGGCCGACGGCGTCGATCACAGCGATCCGGCCGCTGGTCACGTCGGCGACGTAGAGGTGCGTCCCCTCCGGCGGCATCGCGACGGTGTGCCCGGCGCCCGGCCCCTCGCCGAACGGGGCGGGCAGGTCCACGCAGTACGCCCACTGCTCGTTCAGGTGCAGCGTGTGCACGAACGCATGCACGTTGCCGCGACGGCCCGCGACCAGGTCACGGGTGTGCGCGTGGTCGGGCTGGTGGGTGTAGAGCGTGTAGAGCACCTGCCGGTTCGGCGCGTACACCGCGAGCCGGCCCTGGCCGCTCATCTCCTCCTCGGCCCCCTCCGGCACCGGCGCCTTCAACCGCGTGAACAGGCGCGAGGCCTCCCCTGAGGCAAGGTCGAGGCGGCGCACCCGGTAGCGGTCCGGCGCGGCGGGCGGCAGCCAGTCCAGCACGAACAGGCCCTCGCCGGCCGCCGTGAAGGCATCGGGCACCACGTTGCCGGTCAGCTCCAGCCGGGCCACCTCGGCGGTGGCGTCGGCGACCACCAGCGGCGTGCGCGACCGCCCTGCGGGCACGTGGGTGACCCCGGCCGAGTCCGGCGCGGCCAGCGCCACCAGCCGCCCGTCCGCCGAGGCGACCCGCGGCACCCACGCCCCGGCCAGCCGCGGGCCGTCGGTCCGCCGCCCGGTCCGCGTCGTGATCGCCGACAGCACCGTGTCCACCCCGTCGGCCCGCACCGCGAAGACCGTCGCACCGTCCGGGGTGGCCAGGCCCGCCCCGAACCGCTCCACCCCCGACGGGCGCAGCACCGCCGGCCCGTCCTCCACCTGCACCAGCAGCATGTCCGGTGCGGCCGGGGCCGCCTCCGGCGCGGCCGGGCGGCACCCCGTCAGCGCCGCCGCGGCACCCGCCCCGAGCAGCGTCAGCACTTCACGTCTCGTCGTCATGACCGGTCGAGTCACGACCCGCCCGCGCGGTTCCCGCCGTGGTGCCGGTGCAACGCAGGCCCGTCGGCTGGCTGATTGCTGACCGAGCGGATGGTTTGCCGCCGCCCCGCGATGGCTACGTTTCACGCCGGAACCATGACGGGCCGCGCAGCGGCGGGCGAGGACGGCGGGACTTCCGGGTGGAGGACGATTTCGGGTACGAGGGCCGCCGCAGGCGCCGGTTCACGGTGCTGGAGCGGCTGCGCCTGCTGCCCCTGGTGGCCACCACCGTGTTCACCGGCGCGCTCGTGCTGCTCATCGTCACCACCCTGCACCAGCCGGCGGCCTGGAACGACGCGCTGCCCTGGAACCCCGGGCCGAGCCAGGCGCCCGCCGCCGGCGCGCCCATCGACCCGGACGTGCCGCTGCCGCACACCCCGGCCCCGCAGCGCACCGGCGTACGCGCCTCGGGCGGGCCCGGCGCCGCGGCGTCCACCACGCCCACCGCGTCCCCGGCGGCCTCGCCCGGCACCCTCGCCTCACCCTCGGCACCGCCGTCGCCCGCTCCCCCGCCGCCCGCCGCGCCGCGCACCGTGCGCTACGAGGCCGAGGCGGCGTCCGGCTCGCGGGCGCGCTTCGCCAACGACCACCGCAACTACAGCGGCAACGGGTTCATGGACTACGAGAACACCGCCGGCAGCTACGTCCAGTGGACCGTGCAGGGCGCCCCGGGGCAGGCCACGCTGCGGCTGCGCTTCGCCAACGCGAGCGGGCGCAACCGGCCGATGGACATCAGCGTCAACGGCGCCGTCGTCGCGCAGGGCGTGCGCTTCGACGGCACCCGCGACTGGGACGACTGGTCCACCGCCACCGTCACCGTCACGCTCACCAGCGGCGCGAACACCATCCGGGCCACCGCCACCGGCGGCGACGGCGGCCCGAACATGGACTGCCTCGACGTCACCCAGTGACCGCTCAGGGGATCAGCAGCAGCTTGCCCGTCGTGCGCCGCGACGTCAGGTCCTCGTGCGCCCGCGCCGCCTCGGCCAGCGGGTAGCGGCCGCCCACCGACACGTCCAGTGTCCCCGCGGCCACCCAGCCGAGCACGTCGGTGGCCCGTGCCAGCAGCTCCTGACGCGACACCACGAAGTCGCCCAGGGTCGGCCGGGTCAGCACCGCCGAGCCGGCCGCCATCAGCCGCAGCGGGTCCACCGGCGGCACCGGGCCGCTCGCCGCGCCGAACAGCGCCAGCACCCCGCGCCGGCGCAGCGCGGCCAGGCTCGCGTCGAACGTGGACGCGCCCACGCCGTCGTACACCGCCGCGACGCCCTCGCCACCGGTCAGCTCGCGCACCCGGCCGGCCAGGTCGTCGACCCGGTCGTAGCGGATCACCTCGGCGGCGCCCGCCTGCCGGGCCAGCTTCTCCTTCGCGTCGGTGGACACCGTGCCGATCACCCGGCCGCCCAGGTGCGGCACCAGCTGGCACAGCAGCAGGCCCATCCCGCCCGCCGCCGCGTGCACCAGCACCGTGTCCCCCGGGCGCACCGGGTACACGTCGTGGGTCAGGAAGTGCGCGGTCATGCCCTGCAGCAGCACCGCCGCGGCCGTCTCGGCGTCGACGCCCTCGTCCGGCAGGGGCACCAGCCGGTCCACCGGCACCAGCGCCTGCTGCGCGTACGTCCCCGGCACCATCGCCCAGACGACGCGCTCGCCGGGACGCACCGCGGTCACGTCGGGGCCCACCGCGAGCACCCGGCCCGCCGCCTCGACCCCCGGCACGAACGGCAGCGGGGTCGGGTAGCGGCCCTGCCGGTGGTACACGTCGATGAAGTTCACCCCGGCCGCGGCCACCTCGACGAGCGCCTGGCCCGGACCCGGCGCGGGCAGCTCCACCTCCACCGGGGTGAGCACCTCCGGCCCGCCGTACTGCGTGATCTGAATCGCCTGCATGGTCGCCAGCCTGCCCCATCGGCCGCGTGTCCGCCTGCCGGGCCCGGTCGGCGAGAGACAATGAGAGCAGCATCGCAGCACGGAGGGGGCGCGCATGACCACGGCGACGATGACCAAGACCTTGATGGTCGAGCTGCGGTTCGAGGAGGACGTGGACGTCACCCGGGCCGTCGCCTCGATGCGGCTGCCGAACGGGCGGCTGCTCACGGGTGAGGGGCATGCCCGGCGTAATCCGGTCGATCGGCCTCGGGCGTCGATCGGGGAGGAGATGGCGGGGGCTCGGGCGTTGTCAGGGCTGGCGCATCGGTTGTTGGAGGCGGCTGCTGATGAGGTCGAGTCGAATGTGCATGGGGGGGATCCGGTCGTTTAGTTCTTTCTCGGGGGCTGCGCGGGGCATCGACCGCGAGCGCTGGGGCCGCCAAAGGGCGGCGGCCTTTTACGCGCTCGCGGTCGATGCCCCGCTCCGCTGGTGGGGTGGGTCGGTGCGGCCCACGGGTGGGAGGGCGACAGGGGTGTAGGGCCGACGGAGAGTTCTCGGGGAACGGGGGTCGGTGGTGTGGTTTGGGGCGGTCGGCTGGTTTGTCAGGCGGCTAGGGCCAGGGCTAGGGGGAGGACGCCGGGGGCGCCGGATTGGATTAGTTGGCGGGCGACTATGGCCATGGTCCAGCCGGAGTCGACGAGGTCGTCGATGAGGAGGACGGGGCCTTTTAGTTGGCGGAGTTGGGCGGCTAGTGGGTCGGGGATGGTGAAGGCGTTGTGGAGGGTCTTGACGCGTTGGGCGCTGTTGGCGCGGGAGGTGTTGGGTTGAGGGCCGCCTTGGACGGTGCCCAGGAAGGGGAGTCTGCCGATTTTGGAGATGTGGTCGGCTACTGACTGGATGAGGTGGGGATGGGTGTGGGAGTTGACGGCCACTACGGCGGTGGGGCGGGCGGGCCAGGGGGTGTCGCCGTGGGACCAGTCCTTGAGGACCTCGATGAGGACGGCCAGGAGGTCGGCGGGGGGTTTGGTGTCCTGGCCGTCGGCCAGGAGGGTGCGCAGGGTGGTGCCCCAGCCGAGGTCGGAGAGGCGGCCTACGGCGCGGCCGGGGTGGGTCTGCTCGGCGGGTGGGATGCGGCCGGAGAGGGGGACGCCCACGGCGGGCAGGCCGGTGGGCCACATCTTGCGGGGTTCGATCTCGACGCCGGGGCGGCCGAGGAAGGTGTGCGCGGCGCGGAGGGCCTCGGCGGAGACGTCGGGGGTGAAGGCGGGGGCGGCGCAGCGGTCGCAGTTGCCGCAGGGGCCCGCCTCGGGGTCGTCGAGGCAGCGGCGGAGGAACTCCATGCGGCAGCCGGGGGTGGCCGCGTAGTCGAGCATGGCCTGCTGCTCGTCGCGGCGGGCGCGGGCGATGCGGTCGTAGCGGGCGGTGTCGTACGCCCAGGGCCGGCCGGTGTACTCCCAGCCGCCGCGGACGCGGTGGACGGCGCCGTCGACGTCGAGCACCTTGAGCATCATCTCCAGGCGGTTGCGGCGCAGGTCGACCTGGGCTTCGAGGGCCTGGGTGGACAGGGGGCGGCCGGCGTCGTCGAGGGCGTGCAGGACGCGGCGGACCTGCTCCTCGGGCGGGAAGGCCAGCGAGGCGAAGTAGCGCCAGATGGCGGCGTCCTCGGGGCCTGGGAGGAGCATCACGTCGGCGCTGGCGACGGCGCGGCCGGCGCGGCCGACCTGCTGGTAGTAGGCGATCGGTGAGGCGGGGGCGCCCAGGTGCACGACGAAGCCGAGGTCGGGCTTGTCGAAGCCCATGCCGAGGGCGGACGTGGCGACCAGAGCCTTGATCTTGTTGTCGAGCAGGTCCTGCTCGGCGGCGCGGCGGTCGGCGTCCTCGGCCTGGCCGGTGTACGCGGCCACGGCGTACCCGCGGGAGGCCAGGAACTGGGCGGTCTCCTGGGCGGCGGCCACGGTCAGCGTGTAGACGATGCCCGAGCCGGGCATGCGGTCCAGGTGGTCGGCCAGCCAGGCGAGCCGGTGCGCGGGGCTGGGCAGGTCGAGGGCGGCCAGGCGCAGCGACTCGCGGTCCAGGCGCCCGCGCAGGACCAGGGCGTCGCCGAGCTGCTCGGCCACGTCGGCGGTGACCCGCTCGTTGGCGGTGGCGGTGGTGGCCAGCACGGGGGTGCCGGTCGGCAGCTCCGCGAGCATGGTGCGCAGCCGCCGGTAGTCGGGGCGGAAGTCGTGGCCCCAGTCGGAGACGCAGTGCGCCTCGTCGACCACCAGCAGGCCGGTGGTGGCGGCCAGCCGGGGCAGCACGCTGTCGCGGAAGTCGGGGTTGTTGAGGCGCTCGGGACTGATCAGCAGGACGTCGACCGCGCCGTCGGCGATCTCGGCGGTGATCTGCTCCCAGTCCTCCAGGTTGGCCGAGTTGATGGTGCGGGCGTGGATGCCCGCGCGGGCGGCCGCCTCCACCTGGTTGCGCATCAGCGCCAGCAGCGGTGACACGATGACCGTGGGGCCGTGGCCGCGCTCGCGCAGCAGCGCCGTGGCGACGAAGTACACCGCGGACTTGCCCCAGCCGGTGCGCTGCACGCACAGCACCCGCCGGGCGTCGGCCACCAGTGCCTCGATCGCGCGCCACTGGTCTGCCCGCAGCACCGCGTGCTCGCCGGCCAGCCGGCGCAGCACCGCCTCGGCCCGCTCACGCAACTGCGTCCTGTCCTCCGCCATCCCGCAGTTCTACCAGGTGGGGCCGTCACCGGGTCGGGTGTCAGCCCGGCGCACCCAGGGTATGCAGCGGGAATGACCAACATCGGATACACGCTGATGACCGAGCAGCGCGGCCCGCGGGAGCTGGTGGACGACGCGGTACGCGCCGAGGCGGCCGGTTTCGACTTCGCGGTCTGCTCCGACCACTACTACCCGTGGCTGCAGGAGCAGGGGCATGCGCCGTTCGCCTGGTCGGTGCTGGGCGCGGTGGCCCACGTGACCCAGCGGATGGACCTGGTCTCGTTCGTCACCTGCCCCACCATGCGCTACCACCCGGCGGTGGTGGCGCAGATGGCGGCGACCGTCGGCGTCATGTCCGGCGGGCGGTTCACGCTGGGCCTGGGCGCCGGGGAGAACCTCAACGAGCACGTGGTGGGCGCGTACCCGCAGGCCACCCAGCGGCACGCCATGCTGGCCGAGGCCCTGGAGATCATCAAGCCGCTGCTGGCCGGGGAGACGGTGCACCACAGCGGGGAGTACTACGACGTGCCTGAGGCGCGGCTGTGGGACCTGCCGGACGAGCAGGTGCCGATCGGCGTCGCGGTGTCCGGGCCGTCGTCGTGCCGGCTGGCCGCCCGCAACGACGCCGCGCTGATCGCCGTCGAGCCCAAGCGCGAGCTGATCGACGCGTACGAGAAGTCGGGCGGCGACGGCAGGCCCCGCTACGGGCAGGTCGCGATCTGCTGGGGCCCGGACGCCCACGCGTGCGCCCAGGTCGCGCACGAGCAGTTCCGCTGGTTCAACCTGGGCTGGGCGGTCAACGCGGAGCTGCCCGGCCCGCGCTCGTTCGACGCGGCGGCGGCGACGGTCACCCCGGAGTTCGTCGCGTCGAAGATCCCGTGCGGGCCGGACGTGGACCGGCACGTCGCGGCGATCCGCGAGTTCACCGACGCGGGCTTCACCGACGTCGCGGTGGTGCAGATCGGCGGCGACTCGCAGCCGGACTTCCTCGACTTCGCGCAGAAGCAGCTGCTGCCCGCGCTCAACGGTGGGTGACTATTTACGCACAGCCCCTAACGATCAACGCTGATCGATACTAAGGTGCAGGTGTGTCTTCCTCGGCCATGATGCTGCTGGGCGGGCTGCCGTTCACGGTGCTGGCGGTCGCCTTCCTCGGGCTGCTGGCACGCAGCGAGCGTGGCGACGGCGAGCGGCCGGGCAGGCTGACCGCCGCCGCGCGCGAGCGGCTGACCGCCGAGGCCAGGGAGCTGGAGGAGGTCGCCGCCGACGTGCTCGAAGCGGCCCGCACGGCAGTGCTGAAGGCGGAGCAGACCGCGGCCGAGCTGGCCGCCGCCGAGCAGGAGCGCGACACCGCCTGGCAGGCGCACCTGGACGCGGCGCGACACCTGGCGGAGGCCGCCGAGGCCGGCCCGCAGGAGCCGGAGCAGGCGCCCCGGCCGGCGGTCTCCGATGAGGCGCTGCGCGAGATCTCCCGGGCCGCGCGGGCGGCGTACAAGCGCGGCGATCTGACGATGGAGCAGCTGCGCGCGGTGTGGCAGCAGGTCGACGGCTGGGACCAGACCCGCCAGGACCGGGCCCACGTGCTGTCGCGGCTGCGCGCCGAGGACGCCGAGGCGCAGCGCCTCTACCAGGTGGCCGCCTCGCGCGAGCGGGCGGCGCGGCGGGCCGCCGAGGTGGCCCGGGTGTCGTCGCACGCGCTGACCCAGGAGGCGGCGGACGCGGCGTACGAAGCCCAGGCCGTGCAGACCCTGCTGCGCCGCGGCCGCCGGTGATCGGGCGCGGTCAGACCTTGTCGAGCTGGCGCACCAGCTCCTCGCAGAACGCCGGCAGGTCGTCGGGCTTGCGGCTGCTGATCAGCGTGAACGAGCCCGCGTTGTCCACGATCAGGGGCTCGTCGGCCCAGTCCGCGCCCGCGTTGCGGTAGTCCGTCGCCATGCTCGGCCAGGAGGTGATCCGCCGGCCGCGCACCGCGTCGACGTCGATCAGGATCCAGCCGCCGTGGCAGATCACCGCGACCGGCCGGCCAGTGTCGAGGAACCGGCGCAGGAAGTCCCGCGCGGGCTCCTGCCAGCGCAGCAGGTCGCCGTTGGGCACCCCGCCCGGCAGCACGAGCGCGGCGAACTCCGTCGCGTCGGCCTCGGCCGCCACCTGGTCGACGGGGAACGCGTCGGCGGGCGTCAGGTGGTGGTAGGCCTGGACCGTGCCGGGCTCCGGCGAGATCAGCCGCGGGGTCGCGCCCGCGTCCCGCACCGCCTGCCACGGGTCGGTCAGCTCCACCTGCTCGATGCCCTCCTTCGCGACGAGGAAGGCGACGCTCTTGTCGGTGCCGTTCATGCTCCACCTCTTCCGGGTCGTCTCCGCTGTCGCATACCCCCACCGACCCCGACAAAACAGCTCGGGAGAGATTGACTCGCCGCCTACCGGGTACCTCTGCCGCATGCGCGACTACGACGAAGTGGCGGAGGTCGTCTACGCCTGGCAGCAGGACCTCGAGCCCGAGGACGGCATCCCCGCCCGCGACCTCTCCGACGAGGACCTGCTCCGCGAGCTGGCCGCCCTGCACCGCACCCGCCTGGACACCCTGCGCCACGCCGGCGACCGGGCCCTCACCCGCCACACCGCCCGCATGATCGAACTGGAAGCCGACTACCTCAGACGCCTCCCCCACCGCGAAATCGACCCCGCCCGCCTCCGCCCCCACACGCGCTGATCTTGCGCGTACGGTGGGTACGACACGCCTAAATCGCCCATATCCCTAACACTTCACGCAAGATCGTCACGATCTTGGCGGGGGGGGTGTGTGGGGTGGGTTACCAGGAGCGGGATCGGGGGGTGTGGCGTGAGATCCTCGGGGGTGTGACCGCGTCGTTGATGCTGGGGCGATACCCCGTCGATCCGCCCGTGGTGCTCGCGCCGATGGCGGGCATCACGAATGTCGCGTTCCGGCAGCTCTGCCGCGAGCAGGGCGCCGGCATCTACGTGTGCGAGATGATCACGACGGTGGCGCTCGCGGTGCGCAACCCGAAGACCGAGAAGATGATCGAGTTCGGGCCGGACGAGCAGCCGCGGAGCATGCAGCTCTACGGCGTGGACCCGGACATCACGGCCAAGGCCGTGCGGCGGATCGTCGACGAGAACCTCGCCGACCACGTCGACCTCAACTTCGGCTGCAGCGTCAAGAAGATCACCAGCAAGGGCGGCGGCTCCGCGATCCCGTGGAAGCGGCGCCTGTTCGGCTCGATCGTGAAGGCCGCCGTGGACGCGGCCGCGCCCGCCGGCATCCCGGTCACCATCAAGATGCGCAAGGGCATCGACGACGACCACCTGACGTACGTCGAGGCGGGCCTGATCGCGCAGGAGGCCGGCGTGAAGTGGGTGGCGCTGCACGCGCGCACCGCCGCGCAGCGCTACTCCGGCGAGGCCGACTGGGAGTCGATCGCCACCCTCAAGCAGGCCCTCGACGTGCCGGTGCTCGGCAACGGCGACATCTGGGAGGCCGACGACGCGCTGCGCATGGTGGCCGAGACCGGCTGCGACGGCGTCGTGGTGGGCCGGGGCTGCCTGGGGCGGCCGTGGCTGTTCGCCGACCTGGCCGCCGCGTTCGCGGGCCGCCCCGAGCGGGTGATGCCCGACCTCGGCGAGGTCGCGCAGGTCATGCGCCGGCATGCCGAGCTGCTGGCCCAGTGGTGGGGCAAGGAGCGCGAGGCGGTCACCGACTTCCGCAAGCACGTCGCCTGGTATCTGAAGGGCTTCCCGGTCGGCTCCGAGCTGCGCCGGTCGATGGCGATGGCGTCGTCGCTGATGGAGCTCGACGACCTGCTCGGCAAGCTGGACCACGAGGCGCCGTTCCCGGTCGCGAACCTGGGCCAGCCGCGCGGGCGCACCAACTCCCCGGCCCGGGTCGTGCTGCCGTACGGCTGGCTCGACGACCGCGACTCCGAGGCCGTGCCCACCGACGCCGAGCACGACGACTCGGGCGGTTGAGCGACGCCCCGCTGGTGAGCATCGCGGCAGGTCCTGCTCACCTCCGGCCATGGCCGGCCGACACAGCCGCCGGGAGCCCGGTTCCTGACCTCAGGAACCGGGCTCCGGTCTGGTCGGCGGGGACGGGCGCGGAGCGGCGGGTTCGAGATGACGAGTCTCCGAAATGGCGCCCTGTCCATCCACCCCTGGCAGCAGGCTGCCGTATCGCATCGGCGGCACGGTCCTGTATCTTGCTCAGCACCCGACCACCCCTCGTCTGATCGAACAACGGGGAACGAGCTTGAGCCAAGCAACCCTGCTCGCGCCTGCCGACGGGCAGACCGAGACCCCGCGCCGGTATCGCACCGGCTTCCGGCCGGACGTCGAAGGCCTGCGCGCCGTCGCCGTCGGCGCGGTCCTGCTCTTCCACGCGGCGGTGCCGGGCTTCTCGGGCGGCTACGTCGGCGTCGACGTGTTCTTCGTCATCTCGGGCTTCCTCATCACCGGGCTGCTGCTGGGCGACATCGAGAAGCGGGGCACGTTCTCGCTGAAGGACTTCTACGCCCGGCGCGCCCGCCGCATCCTGCCCGCGGCCGGGGTGGTGCTCGCCGCGACCAGCGTGGGCGCGGCCTTCCTGCTGAGCCCGCTGCGCCGCCAGGACGTCGCGACCGACGTCATCACCTCGGCGCTCAACGTCGCCAACTGGCGGTTCATCGGCCTGCAGACCGACTACCTCGCCGAGGGCCGGGCGCAGAGCCCGCTGCTGCACTTCTGGTCGCTGGCCGTCGAGGAGCAGTTCTACCTGGTATGGGCGCCGCTGGCGCTGGTGCTGGTGCTGGTGGCCAGGAAGCTGCGCCGCTCGCCGTTGCCGATCCTGGCCGTCGCGATCGGCGCCATCACGGCGGGCTCCTTCGCCGTGTCGCTGTACTGGACCTCCACCAACCTGTCCCTGGCCTACCTGAGCACCCCGTCACGCGCCTGGCAGTTCGGCGCCGGGGCGCTCGGCGCGCTCGCGGTGCCCCACGTCGCGCGGGCGCTGCGGGCCGGCGCGGCCGGGCGGCGCCAGGGCTACGCGCTCGGGGTGGCCGGTGCCGCGGCCGTGCTCTGGTCGGTCTACGCGTACTCCGCGGACACCCCGTTCCCGGGCACCGCCGCCCTGCTGCCGACGCTGGGCACGGTCGCGATCCTGCTCGCCGGGCTCGCCATCACCCCCGAGCACGGCCCGGCCGGCGTGGCCCGGCTGCTGGCGACCGCGCCCGCCCGTGCCGTCGGCCGGCTCTCCTACGCGTGGTACCTGTGGCACTGGCCGGTGCTGGTGCTCTGGGAGGCGCACTTCGGCGAGCAGCACTGGCCGGCGAAGCTGGCCCTGACGCTGGCGTCCGGGGTGCCCGCGTGGCTGACCATGCGCCTGGTCGAGGGGCCGATCCGGCTGTCCCCGCGGGTGACCGCCGCCCCGTGGCGGGGCCTGACGGTCGGCCTGCTGGCCGTGCTGATCCCGGTGACCGCGGGCGTCGTGCTGGACCGGTCGGCGGGCGCCACGGCAGCGACCGCCGAAGGCTGGAAGCTGCGCCCCAGCCCGCAGGAGGCCCGCCACGACAGCCCGGTGGCCAACAAGACCTGCATGGCCCGGGAGGACACCACCACCAACGGCACCTGCCTGTTCGGCGACCCCGCGAGCGACACCCGCGTCGTGCTCTTCGGCGACTCCCACGCGCTGCAGTGGTTCCCCGCGCTGGAGCAGATCGGCAGGTCCCACGGCTGGGCGGTCGAGGTGCTGGGCAAGTCGAGCTGCCCGGTGCCGGTGGTGGCGATCTCCATCGCCAACCAGCCCAAGGCCAACGAGTCGTGTGTCGCCTGGCGGAACAACACGGTCGACCGCATCCTCAAGGGGCCGAAGCCGAAGTTCATCATGGTGGGCACGCTGATGAAGAAGGCCTCCGTCGGCAAGCCGTACGTCGACGCCTGGGACGACACGCTGACCAGGCTGGCCGCGTCCGGCGCGCCGATCGTCTACCTGCGCGACACGCCCTACCCCAACAAGGACGTCCCCGAGTGCGTGTCCGGCATCGCGCCCGGCAGCACCGCCTGCGACTTCAAGCACGACCCGGGCGTGCTCCCCGACGCGATGGCCGACCTCATCCGGGACGGCAAGCGGCCGGGGGTGCACCTGCTCGACTTCACCGCCGACCTGTGCCCGCTGGAGCGCTGCCCGGTGGTGATCGGGGACCTGCTGGTGTACCACGACCAGTCGCACATCTCCGCCACCGCCGCCCGCGACTACGCCCCGCGCATGGAGGCGCAGCTGCGCGCCTACGGGCTCGCCTGAGCACGGCCGGGCCGGGGCACCCGCGGGTGGCCCCGGCCGCGGTCAGTGGTTGCGGGTGGCGAAGTGGTCGACGATGCCCTCCAGCAGGCGGGTGTCGAACGGCAGCGCGTGCAGGCAGGCGACCGCCTCGTCCCGGTGCTGCGCCATGAGCCGCCGCGCCTGCGGCAGCCCGTACACCCGGACCAGGTTGGCCTTGCCGAGGTCGGCACCGGCGTCCTTGCCGAGCTGGTCGGCGGTGGCGGTGGCGTCGAGGATGTCGTCGCGGGCCTGGAACACCACCCCGGCGTGGTCGGCGTACCGGGTGACCAGCTCGATCTCGGCCCGGGGCCGGCCGAGCAGCATCATCAGCGGCACCAGCGCGGCCTCGACCATGGTGGAGGTCTTCAGCCGGTACATCTCCAGGATGTCCTCGCCGGTCACCGGCCGCGCGTCGCGGGCGAAGCGCAGGTCCAGGTACTGACCGCGGCACAGCCGCTGCGGCCCGAGCACCGTGCCGACGTACGCCACGACGTCGGTGACCCGGTCGGCCGGGTAGTGCCGGTCGAGCCGGGCCAGCATGCCGAACCCGGAGGACAGCATCGAGATCGCGGCGAGCTGGACGCTGCCCTCGTCGAACACCGTGTGCGCGGCCGGGCGGCCCCGGCGCAGCGTCGCGTCGTCCTGGGCGGGCAGGTCGTCGAAGATCAGGCTGGCGGTGTGGAACAGCTCGATCGCGCCCAGCAGCGGGTCCGACAGCGTGTCCTTGACGCCGAGCCCCTCGGCGAGCATCAGCGTCAGCGCGGGCCGCAGCCGCTTGGCCGGACCGTCCATGGTGTACGCCAGGATCGGCGCCAGCTCGGCCGCGTCGACCTCGGTGTGGCAGCGGTGCACCAGCTCGTTGATGCGGTCCAGCCGGTCCAGCACGAACGTGCGGGCGTCCACGCTGTTCGGGTCGCGCTCGCCCATGATCGCGGCCGCCTCGCGCTTGAGCCGCAGGTCGCCCGTGGTCAGCTGCGGCTGCACGCGGCGCGGCACCGCGGCGGCCGTGCGCAGGAACGCGGCGATCTCGGCCGTGGCCGGATACTCGTCGAGCAGGTCCAGGGTGCGGCGCGGGTCGCGGCACAGGTGCGTGGCGAGCTTGACCGCGCCGACGCCGGTCAGCGCGTCCCGGGCCACCGGATCGCCGCCGAACACCTGGTCGACCACGTACGCGTCGTAGGCGAACAGGTCGTGCAGCGGGTTGGTGTGCCCGTCGCCCGGATGCGTGAACGGCGTCATCCGGCCCGCGCGCCGGTCCTCGTCGCGGTCGGCGAGGTCGTCCTTGAACTGGCTCAGGAAGATCGTGTTGAGGCAGCGGGCGTAGAAGCCCTCGTCGACCTCGCGCCGGCCCAGGATGTTGGCCACCACCCGGCTCAGCCCGGCCTTGAGGAAGATGTCCGGGTACGCCGACTCCAGCCCGTCCGGCAGCGGCTCGGCCGGGTCACGGGCGGCGTCGCGGTGCTGGGCCAGGTACATCGACTCGGCGGCCTGGTAGAGGTGCCGGTGCGTGCTGAACGGGTAGACCCGCAGCGCGATGCCGTACAGCTCGTGCAGCTCCTCGGCGAGCGGGTGGTCCGGGATCTCGGCCCGGTCGACGGGGGCGCCGGTGCTCAGCCCGCGCAGCACGAGCCGGTGCAGCCGGTCCCGGTCCCGCTGCGGCAGGTGCTCGCCGCGCAGGTCCTGGAACGAGTCGTCGACGATGGCGTACGCGGCGCCGTACGCGTACGCGCCGGGCAGGATCCGGGTGAGGTGCTCGCGGGTCGCGGCCCGACCCGCGTCACGGGTGTCGTACGCCCCGATGGCCAGCACCCCGACCAGCGTGCGGACCACCTTGCCCATGGCGCCGGCCCGCACCACGGTCTCGGGCAGGCAGCGGTGCAGCCGGTCGAGCCGCTCCAGCAGCCAGCGGGTCTCGAGCACGCCGCGCAGCCCGGGGAAGCGCCGCTCCAGCGCCTCCACCACCCCGGCCGGGCCGCGGCCCCGCTCGATCGCGGCGAGCGTGTCGCGCACCGCCCGGGCGTGCACCCGCGCCAGCCGCTCGGCACGCGCCACGTCGGCCGGGTCGGGCACCTCGCTGAGGTTGTAGACGCCGAAGTAGTTGAGCTCGCGTACCGCCTGGTCGCGCAGCTCCCGCCGGCGGCGCGGCGGCCAGACCCCGCGCAGCGCCGCCGCCGCCGGCGTGTGCCCGCGCATGATCGCCCGCAGCTGCTCGGTGTAACCGTCCACATGCGACGCGATCACCCCCGGCGAGCCGTCCCGCCAGTGGAAGTAGTGGTCCAGCGTCTGCCGTACGCCCTCGCCGATCCGGTCGGGATCGAGATCCTCCCTGCGGAACGGGAACGGCCGCAGCACCCTGGTGGCGGTCTCCATCCGGTCCGTCACCTCCCCCGCGCCGATCGAGAACCGGCGCTGTGCCCCATGATCCCACCCCCGCGCCAGCCCCCCGCCCTGCCGAACGGAAGGGCGGCTTCGTGACGCCTACGCGGATGAAGGTGCCCTTCCCGGCGTCGGCTCAACCGCGCGGGGGCGGGGGTCAGAAGGCGCGGGCGTACGGGTCGGGCCAGTGCGGCTGGCCGCCGAGCTTGGCCAGGGCGCGGCGCGGCCAGTACGGGTCGCGCAGCAGCTCGCGGCCGAGCAGCACCAGGTCGGCCTGGCCGTCCTCGACGATGCGCGCGGCCTGCTCGGGCTCGGTGATCAGGCCCACGGCGCCGGTCGGCACCCCGGCCTCGGCGCGCACCCGCTCCGCCAGCGGCGCCTGGTAGCCGGGCCCGATCGGGATGTCGGCGTGCGGCGCGGCGCCGCCCGAGGAGCAGTCGACCAGGTCGACGCCGGCGGCGGCCAGCTCGCGGGCGAGCACGACGGTGTCGGCGACGTCCCAGCCGCCCTCGACCCAGTCCGTCGCGGACACCCGGGCCAGCACGGGCACGTCGGGGCCGACCGCGTCGCGCACGGCCGACGCGACCGCCAGGGCCAGGCGCATGCGCGCGGGCCGGTCGCCGCCCCAGCCGTCGGTGCGGTGGTTGGTCAGCGGCGAGTAGAACTCGTGCAGCAGGTAGCCGTGCGCCGCGTGGATCTCCACGGCCTGGAAGCCCGCGTCCACGGCGTACGCCGCGGCCTGGGCGAACGCGGCGATCACGGCAGTGATGCCGGCCTCGTCGAGGGCGCGGGGCGTGCGGTACGACGGCACGAACGGCGCGCTGCCGGGGCCGACCGGCGCCCAGCCGCCGTCGGCGTCGGGCACCCCGCCGCGCTCGGCCGCGAACGGCCAGTACGTCGAGGCCTTGAACCCGGCGTGGGCCAGCTGCAGCGCCGGGACCGCGCCCTGCGCGGCGACGAACGCGGTGATCGGGCGCCAGGCGTCCACGTGCGCGCCCGACCAGATGCCGGTGTCGCGCGGCGAGATGCGGCCCTCCGGCAGCACCGCGGTGGCCTCGGCGATGACCAGGCCGGCCCCGCCGACGGCGCGGGCGCCCAGGTGGGCCAGGTGCCAGTCGTGCGGCAGGCCGTCCGGCCCGGCCGAGTACTGGCACATCGGCGACATCGCGATGCGGTTGGGCAGCGTGATGCCGCGCAGGTCGAGGGGGTGGCCGAGAAGCGTCACGGCGCCAATCTACGGTCCGGATATGAAATCGTCGGGTGTCGCTGGTCACAGTGAAGGGGGGGGGGGTGGGGCGGGGGCCCCC
>NZ_JBFAOU010000084.1:0-33718 GCF_040675365.1 Catellatospora sp. NPDC049609
CTAATTCCGGTTCCATTTTGTCTTTGATTCACAAAACAAAAAAAACATCCAGATAGGCCAACGTCTATCGGAAAAAGGGGTGGCGCGCCCGCCGGTGCCGGCGGGCGGGGCGGTCAGCGGGAGATGGCGGCGCCGAGGCCGGTGAGCTTGGCCTCGAAGTCCTCGTACCCGCGGTTGATCAGGTCGACGCCGTGCACCCGGGAGGTGCCCTCGGCGGCGAGCGCGGCGATCAGGTGGCTGAAGCCCGCACGCAGGTCGGGGATGACCAGGTCGGTGGCGTGCAGCTTGGACGGGCCGGCGATGACGGCCGAGTGGCGGAAGCCGCGGCGGCCGAAGCGGCACGGGGTGCCGCCCAGGCACTCCTGGAACACCTGGATGTTGGCGCCCATCTGGTTGAGCGCGCTGGTGTAGCCGAAGCGCTTCTCGTACACCGTCTCGTGCACCACGGACAGGCCGTTGGCCTGGGTCAGCGCGACGACCAGCGGCTGCTGCCAGTCGGTCATGAAGCCGGGGTGCACGTCGGTCTCCAGCGCGACGGGGCGCAGGTCGCCGCCGGGGTGCCAGAACCGGATGCCGCCGTCGACCGGGTTGTCGTCGATGTCGAACTCGCCGCCGATGGACCGGAACACGTTGAGGAACGTGGTCATGTCGGCCTGGCGGGCGCCCTTGACGGTGATGTCGCCCTTGGTGGCCAGCGCGGCCGACGCCCAGCTGGCGGCCTCGATGCGGTCCGGGATGGGGCGGTGCGAGAAGCCGCCGAGGTGCGGCACGCCCTCGATCTCGATCACCCGGTTGGTGTGCACCTTGATGATCGCGCCCATCTTCTGCAGGATGCAGATCAGGTCGATGATCTCGGGCTCGACGGCGGCGTTGGACAGCTCGGTGACGCCCTCGGCGCGCACGGCGGTGAGCAGGATCTGCTCGGTCGCGCCGACCGACGGGTAGTTCAGCTCGTACTTGATGCCGTGCAGGCCGTCCGGGGCCGACAGGTGCAGGCCCTCGGGGGTCTTGTCGACGACGGCGCCGAAGCGGCGCAGCGCCTCGAGGTGGTAGTCGATCGGGCGCGGGCCGATGTGGCAGCCGCCCAGGTCGGGGATGAACGCGTGGCCGAGCCGGTGCAGCAGCGGGCCGCACAGCAGGATCGGGATGCGGCTGGAGCCGGCGTGGACGTTGATCTCATCGACGCCCGCCCGCTCCACGTTCGACGGGTCGAAGCGCAGCTCGCCGGGCAGGTCGCCGTTGGTCACCTTGACGCCGTGCAGCTCGAGCAGCCCGCGCACGATCTCGACGTCGCGGATCTTCGGCACGTCGTACAGCCGGCTCGGGCCCTCGCCCAGCACGGTCGCGACCATGGCTTTGGAGACCAGGTTCTTGGCCCCGCGGACCCGCACCTCGCCCTTTAGCGGGCTTCCTCCGCTGACGATGAGCACGTCGTCCGACAAGGCAGACCTCCTGGGTAAGGGTGGGCCGAAAAAGCAAACCCCGGCAGCATAGCGCTGCGTGATGTGTGACGGAATACACGGCAAGCTTAAATGAACACGAGCGCCGCGATTCGGACACGGCGCTCGTACTCAGCGTAATCATCTGCCTACGGCAGGGCCAGCATCTGGTCCAGCGCGACGCGGGCGTGGTGCGCGGTGTCGGGATCGACCGTGATCTGGTTGGGCACCCGCCCGGCGACCAGCTCCTCCAGCGCCCAGACCAGGTGCGGCAGGTCGATGCGGTTCATCGTGGAGCAGTAGCAGACCGTCTTCTCCAGGAACATGACCTGCTTGTCCGGGTGCGCGGCGGCCAGGCGCCGGACCAGGTTGAGCTCGGTGCCCACGGCCCACGCCGAACCGGCCGGGGCCGCCTCAAGCGTCTTGATGATGTACTCCGTCGAGCCCACGTAGTCGGCGGCGGTGACCACCTCGTGCCGGCACTCCGGGTGCACCAGGATGTTCACGCCGGGCACCTGCTCGCGCATGGCCAGCACGTTCTCCAGCGTGAACCGGCCGTGCACCGAGCAGTGGCCGCGCCAGAGGATCATCTTCGCGTCGCGCAGCTGCTGGTCGGTGAGGCCGCCGTGGGGCTTGTGCGGGTCGTAGAGCACGCAGTCGTCGAGCGAGTAGCCCATCTCCAGCACCGCGGTGTTGCGCCCCAGGTGCTGGTCGGGCAGGAACAGCACCTTCTCGCCCTGCTCGAAGGCCCAGTCCAGCGCGCGCTTGGCGTTGGAGGAGGTGCAGACCACGCCGCCGTTGCGGCCGACGAAGCCCTTGATGTCGGCGGAGGAGTTCATGTACGTGACGGGCACCACGGATTCCGCGATGCCGAGGTCGGTCAGCAGGTCCCAGCACTGCTCGACCTGCTCCAGCACGGCCATGTCGGCCATGGAGCAGCCCGCGGCCAGGTCCGGCAGGACCACGCGCTGGGCGTCGGAGGTGAGGATGTCGGCCGACTCGGCCATGAAGTGCACGCCGCAGAACACGATGAACTCGGCGTCGGGTCGCGCGGCGGCCTCGCGGGCCAGCTTGAACGAGTCGCCGGTCACGTCGGCGAACTGGATGACCTCGTCGCGCTGGTAGTGGTGGCCGAGGACGAAGACCCGGTCGCCGAGGGCGGCCTTGGCAGCGGCGGCGCGCTCGACCAGGCCCGGGTCGCTGGGCGCGGGCAGGTCGCCCGGGCAGTCGACACCGCGTTCGGAATCCGGGTCCTTGCCGCGGCCGAGCAGCAGCAGTACGGGAGCAGTCACGTGTCCCATAGTCGCACCGAACGCCCGGCGCAGTCGCTCCCGTTGCGCTGTGGCCTGCCCCACGGCCCGCCGGTGGGACGCCGCCGTGGGGTGCCGCACGACTGCAAACAGCGCCGTTAGGGTGCTGGCCATGCGAGTGCTGATCTGTCCCGACAAGTTCGCCGGCACGCTCACCGCGGTGGAGGCGGCGCAGGCCGTCGCCGACGGCTGGCGGACCGTCGCCCCGGGCGACGAGCTGATCTGCCGCCCGATCGCCGACGGCGGCCCCGGCTTCGTCGAGGTGCTGCACTCCTCGCTCGGCGGGGAGCTGGTCGAGGTCGCCACGACCGACCCGCTGGGCCGCCCGGCGGCCGGTGCGGTGCTGCTGGTGGGCGAGCCCGGCGACCGCATCGCGTACGTCGAGAGCGCGCAGGCCTGCGGCCTGCACCTGGTCGACCCGGCGGAGCGGGACCCGAAGGCGACCTCCTCGTACGGCCTGGGCGCGCTGGTGCTCGCCGCGATCGAGCACGGCGCCCGGCGCGTGATCGTCGGGCTGGGCGGTTCGGCCACCAACGACGGCGGCGCGGGCCTGCTCGCCGCGCTCGGCGCGGTCGGCCTGGACGCCGCCGGCCAGCCGCTGGCCCCCGGCGGCGCGGCCCTGACCGCCTGCACCTCCCTCGCCACGAACGACAACCCAGGAGTTGTCGCGACAACCGCTGGGTTGTCGCCCGCAGCCGAACACTCCGACGGCCCGGCCGCCGGAACCGCCGAGGACTCGGCCGCAGCGCAGACACCCGCCGATGGCTCGGCCGCCACAGCGGAAGCCGGAGCCGCCGACGGCGTGCGGCTGCTCCCCGCGGAGGTCGAGCTGATCGCGGCGACGGACGTGGACAACCCGCTGACCGGCCTGCACGGCGCGTCAGCGGTGTACGGCCCGCAGAAGGGGGCCACCCCGCAGGACGTGACCCTGCTCGACGCCGCCCTGGCCAACTGGGCGGCCGTGCTGGAACGCGAACTGCCCGGCTGCCCGGCGAAGCTCGCCGAGCTGCCCGGCGGTGGTGCGGCGGGCGGTCTGGGCGCGGCGATCCTGGCGCTGGGCGGCTCCGTCGCCTCCGGCATCGACCTGGTCCGCGAGCTGACCGGCCTGGACCAGGTGCTGGAGGAGACGGACCTGGTCATCACCGGCGAGGGCTCGTTCGACCACCAGTCGCTGCGCGGCAAGGCGATCTCCGGCCTGGCCGGGGCGGCCCGCGACCTGGGCATTCCGTGCGTGGTGCTGGCGGGACGGGTCACCACCGGCCGCCGCGAGCAGGGCGCGGCCGGTGTCACGGAGGCCCATGCCCTGGTCGACCACTTCGGCAGCGTCGAGCTCGCCCTCGCCGAACCCGCCCGCGGCCTGCGCGAACTGGCCGCCCGCCTGGCCACCCAATGGTCCCGCTGACCCCAGGAAAGGAAGGGCACCTTCTTGACGCTCTGCGTAGAGGAAGGTGCCCTTCCTAACGGCCGCCCCTGACGCCTGCGTGGCGGTGACGCCCACCGGGCGGACGCCCGCTCGGCGGTGATGCCATGCATGGCGGCGTAGCCGAACGAGGTCGCCCGGGGCTGGTCCTACGCCCGCGGGGCACCCGGCACCCCCGTGGTGCCGGCACGCCGCCGGGTCAGCTCACGTCGAGCACGGCCTTGCCGTTGACCTGGCGGGCGAAGAACGCCTCGGCCGCCTCGGCCGCCTGCTCCCAGCTGCCCCGCCAGCCGATCTGCGGATCCAGCCGCCCCGACGCCACCAACCCCACCAGGTACGCCAGGTCCGGCCCGCTGCCCGCCGCGACGTCGGTGACGTACGCCTCCAGCCGTCGCCGCCGCCCGATCGTCGAGTACGGCGGGAAAACCGTCGGCTCGCCCGAGGCCGCCCCGATAGAGATCACCGCGCCGTCGGCCGCCAGCAGCTCCCACAGCGCGGCCAGTCCCGGCCCGCCGACGTTGTCCAGCGCGCCGTGCACCGGGGAGGTGATCTCGCCGAGCGACGCGACCACCTCCGCCGCGCCGAGCTCGCGCAGCCCCTTCGCCCGCTCGGGCCGCCCGGCGACGGCGATGACGTGCGCCCCGGCCAGCGCGCCGAGCTGGACGGCGTACCGGCCGACGCCGCCCGCGGCGCCGGTGACCACGACCCGGCGGTCCAGCAGCGGGCCGAGCCGGCGCAGCGCGTTCAGCGCGGCCAGGCCCGCCACCGGCAGCGCCGCGGCCTGGCCGAAGTCCACCTCGTCGGGCAGCGGGGCGAGCTCGGCGGTGTCGACGGCGCGCAGGGCGGCCCAGGCGGGCTCGCCGCCGAAGGTCGCCACCCGGGTCCCGGCGGGTGGGCCCGAGCCGTCGGCGGCCGCGGTGCGGACGACACCCGCCGCGTCCCAGCCGCTGACCGTTCCGTCGGGCAGGTCGCGGACGTGGGACAGGTCGCCGAAGTTGAACGAGGTCGCCTTGACCTCGACCAGGGCCTGGTGCGGTCCGGCGACCGGGTCCGGCGCCGCGCCGATCCGCAGCCCGCCGGGCGCGGTGTGATCGACCAGCAGTGCTCGCATGTTGTGCCTCCTATCGCGCGATGAATGAGCTCCTGCGAGGGCTGAAGCTCGTGCGGTGGATCAGGCCGCGGCGGATCCGGTCCCGGTCGTCGCGCGGTCGCGGCCGCCGAGCACCGCCGCCAGCAGGCCGAGCAGGGAGATTCCGGTGACCAGGGCGATGGCGGCCTGGAAGGTGGCGGGCATGTGCCCGGCGGTGATGGCGCCGCCGCCCACGACCGCCGTGGTGGCGGCCAGCGAGATCGCCCCGCCGACCTGGAACGAGCTCTGCACCAGGCCGGAGGCCAGGCCCTGCTCGTCGTCGGCCACCCCGTTGGTGGCCTGCACGTTCAGCGCCGAGAAGGACAGGGCGAAGCCGAGCCCGAGCAGCAGCGCCGTGGGCAGGATGACGGTGAGGAACGCCGGCTCCGGCTCCGCGCGCAGGAACAGGGCGTACGCCGCGACGAAGGCGAGCATCCCCAGCGCGATGAGCCGGCGCGTGCCGTACCGCGTGATGAGCCGGCCGACCAGGGAGCCGGAGCTCGCCACGATGAGGCCCGCGGGCAGCAGGGACAGCGCCATCTGCAGCGGCGACCAGCTCAGCACGTGCTGCAGGTACAGCGCGACCAGGAACTGGAAGCTGAGGTAGCCGCCGGAGACCGCCATCGCGGTCAGGTCGGCCCGCACCAGGCTGCGGTTGGCGAAGATGCCCAGCCGCACCAGCGGGTGCGCGACGGTGCGCTCCACCTTGACGAACACCGCGACCAGTGCCGCCACCACGGTCAGCGAGCCGAGCGTGCGCGGCGAGGCCCAGCCCGCCTCGGGCGCGTTGACGACGGTGAACACCAGCAGGAGCAGCGCGGCGGTGGAGCTGGCCGCGCCGAGCACGTCGTACCCGCCCGGGGCGCGGTGGTCGGTGCGCGGCAGCAGCCGGATCCCGGCCACCAGCGCGATCAGCGCCAGCGGCGCGGGCAGCAGGAACGTGGCCCGCCAGTCGATCTCGGTGAGCAGCCCGCCCAGGATCAGGCCGGAGGAGAAGCCGCTGGCCCCGAAGACGGTGTAGATGCCCAGCGCCCGGTTGCGCACCGGGCCCTCCGGGAACGTCGTGGTGAGGATGGACAGCCCGGCCGGGGCGGTGAACGCCGCGGCGAGGCCCTTGACGAAGCGGGTGGCGATCAGCAGGGCGCCGTCGTCGACCAGCCCGCCCAGCACCGACGCGCCGGCGAAGACGGCCAGCGCGATCAGCAGCACCCGGCGGCGGCCGAGCAGGTCGGCGGTGCGACCGCCGAGCAGCAGCAGGCCGCCGTAGCCGAGCACGTAGCCGCTGACGATCCACTGCAGGGTCGCGGTGGACAGGCCCAGGTCGGACTGGATGGCGGGCAGGGCGACGCCGACCATCGACACGTCCAGGCCGTCGAGGAAGAGCACCGCGCACAGCACCAGCAGGGTGCCCCACAGGCGCGGGGTCCAGCGGGCGTCGGCGGGTGCGGCCGGGTCGGCGGCGGGGGACGGATCAGGGGGCGACAGCGTCGCGGTGGTGGACATGGGGCGTACGCTATATGCGCGTGCATTCAATGCGCAAGCATTAAATGCACTCACATTTTCTGCACCTGCATGTTAGGCTGCGGTCATGCCCGACGAGGTGGCCGTGAAGGCGTGGCGGGAGCTGTCCCGGCAGTTCTCGAGCGTGTCGTGCGCCCTGGAGAGCGCGCTCAAGGAGCAGCACGAGCTCGGCATGAGCGAGTTCGAGGTGCTCGACCGGCTGGCCGAGGACCCGCACCAGAGCCTGCGCATGCAGGACCTGGGCGAGGTCATCCACCTCAGCCAGAGCGCGCTGTCGCGCACCGTCGCCCGGCTGGAGAAGGACGGTCTGGTCGAGCGGGTGCTGTGCGCCTCCGACCGGCGCGGGGTGTACGTCTCGCTCACCGACGCCGGCCGGGAGCGGCACGCCGCCGCCCGTCCCGTGCACCGGCAGGTCATCAAGAACACACTGGGCGGATGAGCCAGTGAGGCGCCGTGGGGAATCAACCCGGGGCGCGCTAGCGTTACTTCGAAGGATTATCAGCACTTCACGCTGGAGGAGCACCTCGTGACGACGCCCGACATCAAGACGGACGCTACCGGCATCAATCTCACCCCGGTCGCGGCCGGCAAGGTCAAGGCTCTGCTGGAGCAGGAGGGTCGCGACGACCTCCGGCTGCGGGTCGCGGTCCAGCCCGGCGGCTGCTCCGGCCTGCGTTACCAGCTGTTCTTCGACGAGCGCGAGCTCGACGGCGACATCGTCAAGGAGTTCGACGGTGTCGAGGTCGTCGTCGACCGGATGAGCGCCCCGTACCTGGCCGGTGCCACCGTCGACTTCGCCGACCGCATCGACGCCCAGGGGTTCACCATCGACAACCCGAACGCCGGCGGCTCCTGCGCCTGCGGCGATTCGTTCCACTGAGCTTCGCGCCCACCTCGTGTGGGCGACGACACACAGCGGCACTCCGGTCACGCCGGAGTGCCGCTGTCGTATGTGCGGCGACCGGTAGGCTTTCCGCGCCCATCCATCGCCGACCTGAAGGTCAACCATGAAGATCTGCGTAACCGGATCGATCGCCACGGATCACCTGATGCACTTCCCGGGCCGCTTCGCGGACCAGCTCATCGCCGACCAGCTCGACAAGGTGTCGCTGTCGTTCCTGGTCGACGATCTCGTGATCCGGCGCGGCGGCGTGGCGGCCAACATCGCCTTCGGCATGGCGAAGCTGGGCCTGCGCCCGGCGCTGGTCGGCGCGGTCGGCGCGGACTTCGGCGACTACCGCTCCTGGCTGGAGCGCCACGGCGTCGACTGCGACTCCGTGCACGTCAGCGACATCGCGCACACCGCGCGCTTCGTCTGCACCACCGACGAGGACCTGTGCCAGGTCGCGTCGTTCTATGCCGGCGCCATGAGCGAGGCCCGCAACATCGAGCTGGCCCCCGTGCACCAGCGCCTCGACGGCCTCGACCTGGTCATCGTCGGCGCCAACGACCCGGTGGCGATGGTGCGCCACTCGCAGGAGTGCCGCGACCGGGGGTACGCCTTCGCCGCCGACCCGTCGCAGCAGCTCGCCCGGATGGGCGGCGACGACGTGCACCAGCTCATCGAGGGCGCGGAGTACCTGCTGACCAACGAGTACGAGAACTCGCTGCTGGAGCAGAAGACCGGCCTGTCCTCGGCGCAGGTGCTGGAGCGGGTCAAGGTGCGGGTCACCACGCTCGGCAAGAACGGCGTCGAGATCACCGGCCGTGACATCGCCCCGATCCGGGTGCCCGTGGCACGCGAGATCCACGCGTACGACCCGACGGGCGTCGGCGACGGGTTCCGGGCCGGTTTCTTCGCGGCCCTGTCCTGGGGCCTGGGCCTGGAGCGCGCGGCGCAGGTCGGCGCCCTGCTGGCGACGCTGGTCCTGGAGACGGTGGGCACCCAGGAGTACGACGTCGACCCGGACAACTTCCTCAAGCGCCTGGCCGAGTCCTACGGCGACGACGCCGCCGCCGACATCCGCCCGCACCTGAACTGACCGCGCCACCCCGTGCCGCCCGGCGTGGGCGGGGCTGCGCTTTGCATGGACGTTGGCCTATCTGGATGACTTCGATCTTCGAAAACTCATCCAGATAGGCCAACGTCTATTTAAACCCGAGCTCGTCAGGACAGCCGGCGTACGTCGAAGGCCGGGGCGCCGGCGACGGCCGTCGCGCCCACGTACTGCTGGGCGCGCATGCGGCACCAGGCCGGGATGTCGACGGCGGCGGCGGGGTCGTCGGCGAGCACGCGGACCACCGCGCCGACGGCGACCTGCGGCAGCCGCTTGGCCAGTGCGATGACCGGCAGCGGGCAGCGCTGACCCAGGCAGTCCAGCACCTCGACCGGCCCGTCGGTGGGCATGCTCACATCCCCACCTCCGCCCGCAGCGCCGCCACGATGCCGGGCAGCTCGGCGAGGAACCGGTCCACCTGCTCCGGTGTCGTGTCCCGGTGCAGCGACAGCCGGATGTTGCCGTGGGTGAGCACGCCCATCGCCGCCAGCACGTGGCTCGGCCGCAGCGTGGAGGAGGTGCAGGCCGAGCCGGACGACACCGCGAAGCCGCGCCGGTCCAGCGCGGTGAGCAGCGCCTCACCGTCGACGTACAGGCAGGAGAAGGTCACCACGTGCGGCAGCCGGTCGGCCGGGTCGCCCACGATCTCCACGTCGGGCACCGTCGCCGCGACCGTGGCGCGCACGTGGTCGACCAGTGCGGACAGCCGCTCGCCCTCCTTGGCCGCCTCCTCGTGCACCGCGTGCAGCGACGCGGCCGCGGCGAGGATCGCGGGCAGGTCGGGGGCGCCGGGCCAGCGGCCGGACTCGCGGTCGTCGGCCGGGTACGGCGAGACCCAGCGGGTGCCCTTGCGCAGCACCAGCAGGCCCACCCCGGGCGGGCCGCCCCACTTGCGGGCGCTGCCGGTCAGCAGCGACCAGCCGCCCGGCACCGGCGCCCGGCCCAGTGACATCGCGGCGTCGACGTGCAGCGGCACGCCCGCCTCGCGGCACAGCCGGGCCGCCTCGGCGACCGGCTGCACGGTGCCGACCTCATGGCTCGCGGCGATCAGTGAGGCGAGCGCCACACCCGGCGCGGACACGGCGGCGGCCCAGGCGGCCAGGTCGACGCGGCCGAGCCGGTCCACCGGCACCTCGGTCTCGGCGCCGCCGTCACGGACGTGGCGCTCGCCCGCGTGCAGCACCGCGGAGTGCTCGATCGCGGAGCGGACCAGCACCGCCCCGGCGCGGCGGCGGCCGGCCAGTCCACCCAGGACGGCGGCGTGTGCGGCGGTGGTGCCGCTGCCGGTGAAGCTCACCTCGTCGGCGCGTACGCCCAGGACCTGCGCGATCGTGTCGCGCGCGGCGTCGAGCAGCAGGCGGGCGCGGCGGGCGCGGGTGTAGAGCTTGCCGGGGTCGGCCCAGCCGTCGTCGAGCGCGGCGAGCAGCGCCTCGCGCGCGGCCGGGTGCAGCGGCGTCGCGGTCGCCGCATCGAAGTACGCGCCGACACCGTCCTCGCCGCGATCGATGGGTCCGGCCTGCCGGGGATCTCGCACCCCTCGACGGTATCGTGATCTAGCGGTGACGGCTCCGTCGCCGCCACGACGTTCCCGTGGACACGCCGGATCACCGGGCCGACCCCAGGCCCGGCCGGGGGCCCGGGGTGAAGTACTCTGCGACCGTCGGTCACGCCCCTCACCGGTGCGTCCGAGGGTGGCGCTGCTTAGGGAGGCAGGAGCAGGTGGTCGCAAAGCGAGCCCGCAGGCGAGTTCTCGGGATGAGCGCGATGTCGGTCGTCGCGGTGACGCTGCTCGCCGGATGCAGCATCAACAACATCGGCGAGGCTTTCGACGGCTTCGGCTGGCCGCAGGGCGGCATCACGGTGCAGTCCGAGCGCATGTACGACCTGTGGATCGGCTCCGTCGTCGCGGCCCTCGCGGTCGGCGTCTTCGTGTGGGGCCTGATCTTCTGGTGCGTCGCGGCCTACCGCCGCAAGCGCGGTGACGTGGACCTGCCCACGCAGACGCGGTTCAACCTGCCGATCGAGATCCTGTACACGGTGCTGCCGTTCCTGGTCATCTCGGTGCTGTTCTACTACACCGCGGTCATCCAGACCGACGTCGACAAGCTGAGCGACGACCCGGCCGCGACCGTCGAGGTCCAGGCGTTCAAGTGGAACTGGCAGTTCAACTACCTCTCCGACCCCGGCCCCGACGCCGAGCGGGTGGAGAGCACGCCCGGCGACAGCAACTACATCCCGATCGTGGTCGTCCCGGTCGGCCAGACGGTGCGCTTCGTCGAGCACAGCAGCGACGTCATCCACTCGTTCTGGGTCCCGGAGCTGCTGTTCAAGCGCGACGTGTTCCCCGGCAACGTGGTGAACCAGTTCGAGGTGACGGTCAAGCAGGAGGGCAGCTACGTCGGCCGGTGCGCCGAGCTGTGCGGCACGTACCACTCGATGATGAACTTCGAGCTGCGCGCGGTGTCCCCGGAGCGTTACCAGCAGTACGTGGCGGCGCTGAAGTCGGGCAAGAACACCCCGCAGGCGCTGGCGGCGATCGGCTACAGCGGGGCGGACCTCTACGCCACGACGACCGAACCGTTCCCGACCGTGCGCGACGCGAACTGAGGCTGGAGACAATGAAGACGGAATACCGCATCTTTATCGGCGTCTCGCTGTTCCTGATCGTGGCCGCCGTGGTCTACGGCTGGTGGACCAACCACGCCATGGGCGGGGTCGAGGCCATCGGCACCACCGCGCTGGCGCTGTCCACGCTGCTGTGCGCGATGTGCGGTGGCTACTTCTGGTTCGTGTCGCGGCGCATCGACCCCCGCCCGGAGGACCGCCTCGACGCGGAGATCGCTGACGGCGCCGGTGAGCTGGGCTTCTTCAGCCCGGGCAGCTACTGGCCGTTCGGCATCGCGGTGTCGGCGCTGATCGCCTCCATCGGCCTGGTGTTCTGGATGTGGTGGCTGATCGCGCTGGGCATCGTGTGCGTGCTGCTGTCCACCTCGGCGCTGCTGTTCGAGTACTACACCGGCACCCGGCGCACCGCGGAGCACTGACCCGCTCCCGCAGACGACGAAGACCACCGGCCCCCTCCGCCATGGAGGGGGCCGGTGGTCTTTCACGGTCGGGGCAGTCCGCGCAGACGCCGGCCGGAGCGTCCGCGTCGTGCGCCCGCACGGGGCGCGACGTGGGCCGTAGCGCGTCAGGCCGCAGCGGGCACGAGTGGGCCCTGGTGCGTCGTGCGCCCGCAGCGGGCGTGAAAAAGCCGCGCCCGTGACGTCCGACGTCACGGGCGCGGCTGCGGAACGGGAGGCTCAGGCGTACTTGGCGGCCGTCGCGGCGGCGACCCAGCGCTCCAGCACGGCCGCTGCGGCGCCGGAGTCGATCGCCTCGGCGGCGCGGCGCATGTTCGCGTGCAGCGCGTCGGTGAACTCCTCGGCGATCGTGTCCGGGTCGGCCGGGCCCGCGCCGGCCACCGCCCAGTCGTGCGCGGTGAGCGCGGCCGCGGTGTTGACCAGCACGGCGTCGCGCACCGGGCCGGTGTCGCCGGCCAGCAGGCGGCGCACCGCGTCGGCGTTGACGGACACGTCGCCGCCGCGCAGGTCGTCCGCGGCCGAGCGGGGCACGCCGAGGTCGGCGGCGTCGATCGTCAACGGGGTCACCAGCCCGCCACGAGCCAGCCAGACGCGCGTGGGGGCGGCGGTGGTCAACTCGTCCAGCCCGTCCTCACCGCGCATCACCAGGACGGTGTCACCGCGGTCGGCGAACACCTGGGCCATCACCCCGGCCATCCGGAGGTCGGCGCAGCCGACCGCACCCGCGCGCGGGCGGGCGGGGTTGGTCAGCGGGCCGAGGAAGTTGAACGCGGTGGGCACGCCCAGCTCGCGGCGCACGCCGCCGGCGTGACGCAGGCCGGCGTGGAACGTGGCGGCGAAGCAGAACGTGATGCCGGCCTCGTCGGCCACCGCGGCGACCTGCTCGGGGGTCAGGTCGAGCGGGATGCCCAGGAACTCGAGCACGTCGGCGGTGCCGCAGAGCGACGAGGCGGCCCGGTTGCCGTGCTTGACCACGCGGGCCCCGGCGCCCGCGGCGACGATGGCGGACATGGTCGAGATGTTGACCGTGTGCGCCTGGTCGCCGCCGGTGCCGACCACGTCCACGGCGGCCAGGCGCTGCTCGTCGGTCTGCGGCAGGGGAGCGGCCTGCGCCAGCATCGCGGCGACCAGGCCCGAGTGCTCGTCCGCGGTCTCGCCCTTGGCGCGCAGCAGCAGCGCGAAGCCGGCGATCTGCGCCGGGGTCGCCGCGCCCGTCATGATCTCGCCCATGGCCCAGGCGGTGTCGTCCGCCGTCAGCTCCTCGCGGCGCAGCAGCGCGCCGAGCAGGTGGGGCCAGGTGTTCCGGTCGCCCATCGGGCCTCCAGGGGTGAAGGGCGTGGCGCGCGGGGTGCTGCTCAGGCGGCCACGGAGGATTCGGCGTGCAGCAGGTTGGCGATGGCCTTCGCGGTCTCGATCGGGTCGAGCGGGTGGACCAGCGTCGCGTCGACGCGGGCGTACGCCGCGAGCCAGCGGTCAGCCGAGCGCGCGATGACGACGCAGGTGGGCGGGCACTCGTCGATCTCGTCCTTGAGCTGACGCGCCACACCCAGACCGCCGCCGGGGGTCGCCTCGCCGTCCAGCACCAGCAGGTCGATCTCGTAGTCGTCCACGAGCTTGACGCACTCGCCGTAGGTGGACGCCTCGACGAACTCGACGTCGAGGTCGGGCGCGGGGTGCTCGCCGATGGCCAGCCGCATCCGGTCGCGGACCTGCGGGTCGTCGCTGTAGAGCAGGACGGTCTTGGTACTCATGCGCTCATCCTAAGCGGTGCGGTGATCTTGTGGTCGTGCGGTGCGCCGTCGTCCGTCACCTGCACGGCCGTGGCCTCGGCGGCGGCGCGGGCGGCGTCCTCGCGGTCGAGCTGCCGGTCGATGCGGGCCGCCTCCTGGCGCGACTGGCGGATCCACTGGGCGACCAGGATGGCCAGCATGGTGACGGAGACGATCTCGCCGCCCGCCCACAGCACGCCGCCCGCGGTCACCTGGTCGTCCCACGGATCGACCCAGGAGAGGCCGAGCGAGGGGTACCAGTCGCCGCCGAGGAGGGTCTTCGACTGCATGATGGTGAGCCCCAACACGGTGTGAAACGGGACACTCAGCACCATCAGCAGCGCCCGCGCCGGATACGGCCAGCGGCCGGGCAGCGGATCGCGCCCGAGCAGCGGCCAGAAGAACAGGCAGCCGGTGAGGATGAAGTGCGCGTGCATCACCTCGTGCAGCCACTCGTGGCGCAGCGTCTGCTCGTACAGGCTGGTGAAGTACAGGGCGAACGGGTTGGCGATGAAGACGGCGAACGCGGTCAGCGGGAACGCCAGCACCGCCGCGACCCGGCTGTGCAGCACCGCGAGCAGCGTCCGGCGCGGCCGGGCGGGCAGCGTACGCAGCGCCAGCGTGACCGGCGCGCCCAGCGCCAGGAAGATCGGGGCGACCATGGACAGCGCCATGTGCTGGATCATGTGCACGCTGACCAGCGTGGTGTCGTAGCCGCCGACGCCGCTGACCGTGACCAGGGCGAGCGTGCCCAGGCCGGGGCCGAGGAAGGCGATCGTGCGCCCGACCGGCCACCGGTCGCCGCGCACCCGCAGCCGGTGCGTGCCGTAGAGGTAGAGCGCCGCCGCCACCAGCAGACCGACCGCGAGCCACGAGTCGAGTCTCGCGCCGGTCACCAGCGTCGTGATGGTGAACGGGGGCGTCTCGGCGGTCAAGGTCGTAACGGTCGAGGTCAGCGCGGTGAAATGATCGACAGGCGGCACCACCCGAGGCTAAACGGTGGTGGCGGCAGCGGTGCCGCCGGGTGGCGACACGCCGCCAACCAGGCACCCCGACGCTCGCCGATGCAGGTCGGGGGCAATAATGACCGCGTGACTGCCGCCTCAGCCATCGACAAGAGCAGGATCCACTCCCTGACCAGGCCCAACATGGTCAGCGTCGGGACGATCGTGTGGCTCTCCAGCGAACTCATGTTCTTCGCGGCGCTGTTCGCGATGTTCTTCGCGATCCGCGCAGCGGATTACAGCATGTGGGAGAAGAACGCCCACGTGCTGAATCTGCCGTACGCGGTCTTCTTCACGACGATCCTGGTGCTGTCCTCCATCACCTGCCAGATCGGCGTGCTGCGCGCGGAGCGGGGTGACGTGTACGGGCTGCGGTTCTGGTTCACCATCACGTTCCTGATGGGCCTGACGTTCGTGCTCGGCCAGGTGAACGAGTACCGCGTCCTGGTCAGCGAGGGTGTGAAGATCAACTCGGACGGCTTCGGGTCGATGTTCTACCTGACCACGGGCTTCCACGGCCTGCACGTGACAGGCGGTCTGATCGCCTTCATCATCTACATGATCAGGACGACCATGGGCCGGTTCACCCCGGCGCAGGCGACCTCGGCGATCGTGGTGTCGTACTACTGGCACTTCGTCGACGTGGTCTGGGTCGGCCTGTTCTTCATGATCTACCTGCTGGAGCGGATGTGAGCTCGGCCATGACATCTGACACCCCACGCCCGGCGCCTGGCGCGCCCAAGCAGCGCGGCCGCGTACGCCGCCGGCTGAGCGCGGCGCTGCGCATGTTCGCGGCGCTGGTCTTCGCGGGCGGCATCTACGCGATCGTCGCGCCGGGCGGCGCGCAGGGCGCGGCGCCGCTGACCCCGGCCGCCGAGGCCGGCAAGGCGCTGTACGACCAGAGCTGCATCTCCTGCCACGGCGCCAACGCGCAGGGCGTGGAGGGACGGGGCCCGAGCCTGATCGGCGTCGGCTCCGCGGCGGTCGAGTTCCAGGTGGAGACCGGCCGCATGCCGGCCGCCCGCCAGGAGGCGCAGGCGGGCCGCAAGCCCCCGCAGTACAACACCGACCAGGCGCGCCAGCTCGGCGAGTACATCCAGCAGCTGGGCGGCGGCCCGCAGCTGCCGGAGGGCGAGGACTTCGCGTCGAAGGGCGACATCGCCCGCGGTGGCGAGCTCTACCGGATCAACTGCTCGTCCTGCCACGCCTTCTCCGGCGGCGGCGGCGCGCTCTCCAGCGGCAAGTACGCGCCGACCCTGGAGCCGGCCACGGACCGCCAGATCTACGCGGCGATGCTGACCGGTCCGCAGAACATGCCGGTCTTCGGCGACAGCGAGCTGAGCCCGCAGGACAAGTTCGACATCATCGCGTACGTGCAGAACCTGAAGACCGACTCCGACCCGGGCGGCTGGGGCCTCGGCCGTTTCGGCCCGGTCACCGAAGGCCTGGCCATCTTCCTGGTCGGCGTGGTGGCCCTCGTCTTCGCATCGCTGTGGATTGCGGGTAAGTCATGATCGACACGAACACCGAAGTGCGCGACGCCGGCGGCGTCGGCCTGAGCGACCGGAGCCTCACCCGGTTCGACATCGTGCGCGAGGGTGCGCGGCAGGACGGCGTGGAGATCGTCCACTACGAGCCGCAGTACGCCCCGGGCTCGAAGGGCGAGAAGCGGATGACCCGCATCGTCGCGTTCTTCTTCCTGATGACCGGTGTCATGGCGACCCTGTTCCTGATCGCCTTCATCTGGTGGCCCTGGGAGTACGAGCTCGGCCCGCACGCCAGCAAGTACTACACGCCGGTCCTCGGCCTCACCCTGGGGCTGACCCTGGTCGGCATCGGCCTGGGCATCCTGACGTGGGGCAAGAAGCTGCTGCCGCACGAGATCGCGATCCAGGAGCGGCACGACGGCCCGTCGGACCCGGCGGAGCAGAAGCTCACCGGCTCCACGCTGCAGTTCATCGGCGAGGAGTTCGGCCTGGCCCGCCGCCCGCTGCTCAAGCTGTCGCTGCTGGGCCTGCTGCCCGTCGGCGCGGTGGCGGCGGCGGTGCCGATCGGCGCGCTGATCAAGGACCCGCACCACCCGGACATCCTCTTCAAGACCGGGTTCGCCGGCGCCACGCCGCAGAACCCGATCCGCCTGATGCGCGACGACGAGACGCTCATCCGGCCGGAGGAGGTCAGCACCGGCGGCCAGATCACGGTGTTCCCGCACATCCCGGGCGGCGCCACCAACCACCACGCCGACTCGCCCACGCTGCTGATCCACCTGCGCGAGGACGACGCGGCCCTGCTCAACGGCCGGCTGTACACGCTCAACCAGGGCAGCACCTGGAGCAGCTTCGTGGCGTACTCGAAGATCTGCACCCACGCCGGCTGCCCCGCCAGCCTCTACGAGCAGCAGACCAACCGCCTGCTCTGCCCGTGCCACCAGTCGCAGTTCCTCATCACCGACAACGCGCGGCCGATCTTCGGCCCGGCCACGCGGTCGCTGCCCATGCTGCCGATCAGCGTGGACGCGGAGGGCTACCTGGTTGCCACCGGCGACTACAAGGTGCCGGTCGGACCGGCGTTCTGGGAGAAGGACTGATCACGGTGAAGCGTCGCAAGCTTGATCTGAGGGCGCTCCCCGGCAAGGCCGCGGAGGAGGTGGACACCCGGCTGCCCGTCGCGACACCGCTGCGCGGGATGCTGAACAAGGTGTTCCCCGACCACTGGTCGTTCCTGCTGGGCGAGATCGCGCTGTTCTCGTTCATCATCCTGCTGCTGACCGGCACGTTCCTCGCGCTGTTCTTCGAGCCCTCCCTGCAGGAGGTCCACTACGACGGGTCGTACCTGCCGCTGCAGGGCGTGCAGATGTCCCGGGCGTACGAGACCGCGCTGGACCTGTCGTTCGACGTGCGCGGCGGTCTGATCATGCGGCAGATGCACCACTGGGCGGCGCTGCTGTTCATGGCCGCGATCGTGGTGCACATGTTCCGGGTCTTCATGACCGGCGCGTTCCGCAAGCCGCGCGAGCTCAACTGGATCATCGGTCTGAGCATGTTCTGGCTGGGCTTCACCGAGGGCTTCGCCGGCTACTCGCTGCCCGACGACGCGCTGTCCGGCACCGGCCTGCGCATCGCCTCGGCGATCATGCTGTCCATCCCGGTGATCGGCTCCTGGGTGACCACGTCGCTGTTCGGCGGCGAGTTCCCCGGCGAGATCATCCTGACCCGCCTCTACATCCTGCACGTGTTCCTGCTGCCGCTGATCCTGCTCGCGCTGGTCACCGTGCACCTGGGCCTGGTCTTCATCCAGAAGCACACGCAGTGGCCCGGCCCCGGCCGGACCGAGAAGAACGTGGTCGGCGAGCGCTTCGTCCCGCGCTACGTGATCAAGCAGGGCGGGTTCTTCATGCTCGTCTTCGCGGTGATCGCGCTGATGGGCGGCCTGTTCCAGATCAACCCGATCTGGCTGTTCGGCCCGTACGAAGCGGCCGTCGTCTCCGCGGGCAGCCAGCCCGACTGGTACGTCATGTTCCTCGACGGCTCGACACGGCTCATGCCCGCCTGGGACATCAGGGTGTTCGGCTACAACATCCCGCCGCTGTTCTGGCCCACGGTGGTGCTGCCGGGCATCCTGACGGTGCTGCCGATGGCGTACCCGTGGATCGAGCGGCGCTGGAAGAAGGACTACGCCTCGCACAACCTGCTGCAGCGTCCGCGCGACGTGCCGGACCGCACCGGTCTGGCCGCCATGGCGTTCGCGTTCTACATGGTGCTGACGATCTCCGGCGGCAACGACATCGTCGCCGACAAGTTCCACATCAGCCTGAACGCGATGACCTGGGCGGGCCGCATCGGCCTGCTGGTGCTGCCGCCGCTGGCGTACTACTTCGCCCGCCGCATCTCGCTGGGCCTGCAGCAGCACGACCGGGAGGTGCTGGCGCACGGTGTCGAGACCGGCATCATCAAGCGCCTGCCCGACGGGCGGTTCGTCGAGGTGCACCAGCCACTGGCGGCGCCCGACGAGCACGGCCACACCGACCTGCCGTACGTCGGCTGGACGGTGCCGAAGAAGATGAACCGCCTCGGCGCGCTCGCCCCGGCCGTCCGCGGCTTCTTCCGGCCGATCGAGCAGCCGGCGCCGCCCGCGCCGGAGCAGCCGCGTGAGGAGATCACGACCGGCAAGCACTGACCAGGTTCGACGGTCACCACGGAAGGGCATCCGCTCCGGCGGGTGCCCTTCCGTCGTACTCTTCCGGAGGAGGCGGACGGGGGAGTGGTGGTGCAGGACGCGCTCGAGGCGATGCAGGCGCTGGCCACGGCCGAGGGCCGGGCCGACCCCTACCCGCTCTACGACCGGCTGCGGTCGGCCGGCCCGGTGCTGCCCCTGGGTGAGGGCTTCACCGTCGTCACCGGGTACGCCGAGGCCGACCGCGTGCTGCGCGACGCCGACTTCCGGGTCACCGACGAGGCCGCGCTGGACCGGGCCCTGCCCGGCTGGCGGTCGGTCGCCTCCTGGCGCTGGCTGAGCCGCACCATGCTGTGGCGCAACGCGCCCGACCACACCCGGCTGCGCCGCCTGGCCGGCTCCGCGTTCACCGCCCGCCGCGTCGCGGCGCTGCGCGACGACGTGACGGCGCTGGCCGAGGGCCTCATCGCGCCGATCGCCACGGCGGACGCACCGGTCGACTTCATGCGCGCGGTGGCGTACCCGCTGCCCGTCGCGGTGATCTGCGCGCTGCTCGGGGTGCCCGCCGCCGACCGGGACTGGTTCCGCCCGCGGGCGCACGACCTGACCCTGGCCCTGGAGGTGTTCGCGGGCGACCCGGACGAGCTGGCCCGCGCCGACGCCGCCTCCGACGAGCTGGAGGACTACTTCGTCGACCTGCTGGCGCGGCGGCAGCGCGAGCCCGGCGACGACATGATCAGCGACCTGCTGGCGTCCGGCGCGGCGGGGGAGGCGGGCGGCGTCGAGCTGGTCGCACACCTGGTGCTGCTGCTCGTCGCGGGCTTCGAGACCACCACCAACCTGCTCGGCAACGGCCTCGCGGTGCTGCTGGACGAGCCCCGGCACGCCGACCGGCTGCGCGCCCACCCGGAGCTGGCCGAGGCGTACGTCGAGGAGATGCTGCGCTTCGACCCGCCGGTGCAGGTGACCTCGCGGTACGCCGGCCGCGACACCGAACTGGCCGGCGTCGGCGTGCCCGCGGGCACCGAACTGCTCGTGGTACTGGCCGCGGCCGGCCGCGACCCGCGCCGGTTCGCCCAGCCGGACCGCTTCCTGCCCGACCGCCCCACCGCGCCGTCGCTGTCGTTCGGCGCGGGCGCACACTTCTGCCTCGGTGCGCCGCTGGCCCGGCTCGAAGCCAGGACCGCCTTCCCGCTGCTGCTGGACCGCCTACCCGGCCTGCGCGCCGCGGGCCCCGCGGTCCGCCGCGACCGCCTCGGCTTCCGCGGCTTCGCCGAACTCCCCATCACCACCTGACCCCGCGAAGGAAGGGCACCTTCTTAACGCTTTCCGTAGAGGAAGGGCACCTTCTTAACGGGTGGCGGAGCAAGGCGCCGACTTGGCGGATGGGCCCAAGACGGCGTGTCGGCGGCGTGCGCGGTGTAGTGGTGCCCACTTTCCCGTGGAGTCGGTGAGGTTCGCATGGCACAGTGGCGGCCACATCCCCATGTCGGCGCGCCGATGCGGCGGTGCCCGGGACCGGCCGCGAGGCCCGGCCGAGGCCTGCGACGCGGCGACGCGACCCCGCGCCCGCCCCGAGGAGACGCCATGATCCCCGCTGCCCTGACCCGCCAGACCCGGCCGCGCCAGCCCCGCCACACGGCCGCCGCCCACGGCCTCGACCGCCACTCGGTCCTCAACCGCGGCTGGCTCGCGGGCTGCGGCGCGACGCGGGCCGCCCACGCGGACGCGTGCTGCCGCCCGATGTCGCTGATGCCCCGCTGACGACGCGACCGCCGGGGCTGTCGCGTGCGTTGATCGTTGGTTCCGGTCAGGATGTGCAGTCGGACCGCAGGTTCTGACCAGGACTAGCGATCATGCCGCTGCGGCACCCGCTGACCCCGGCACCCCGCTGACCCCGGCACCCCGCTGACCCTGGCACCGCGCTGACCTCGGCGTCCCGGTGACCCGCCGTCCCGTGGCCAGGCCGTGGCGAGCGGCGTCGGGGTGTCAGGTCGTCAGGGGAGCCGGGAGAGCCAGCGCGAGATGCGCGGCGCGAGGGCGGTGCCCGCCTTGACCCAGCTGAAGTGGTCCAGCGGTACGCCCGCGTCCGCCTTCGTGAGGTGCTCGCGCTGCACCGCCGCCCCCGGCAGGGCGGCGACCAGGTGGTCGGTCGTCTCCGGCGGGGTGTACTGGTCGTCGTCGACGGTGATCGCCAGCACGGGCAGGTCCACCCGGGACAGCCCGTCCTCGGCCGTCAGGTGTGCGGGGAAGCGGCCGTGGCGTGCTGTGTACGCCCAGTCGCGGATGACGCCCCGGGCCTGCCGGCCGCCGAAGCCCCAGCCGGGCCAGACGCGCAGCGCGGCGGACACGCCGTTGATCACCTGGGTCATGGCCAGTACGGCGAGCCGCTGCGCGCGCGGGTAGGTGCGCCAGTAGGGCAGCCCGACCGCGATCAGGATCAGCCCGTCCACGCGGTGCCCGCCGTCGCGGGCCGCCTCGCGGGCCAGGTGCAGCACGCAGGCCTGCCCGCCCAGCGAGTGCCCGAGCAGCACGGTACGCCGCCCGGCGCGCTGCTCGGCGAGCGCGTCCAGCACCGCGTCGACGTCGTCGGCCAGCTCGGGGTAGCCGTACCGGCTGTCCCGGCTCGGCCGGGGCGCGCTGGCGCCGGTGCCGCGCAGGTCGGCCACAGCCACGCCGACGCCAGCCTCGTTGAGGCTGCGGGCGAAGCGCGTGTAGTAGCCGGCGGGCACGCCCATCGCGGGGAAGATCACGACCAGCGGGGCGTCGGGGGCCTGCGCGGGGTGGAGCAGGATGGCGAGCCGATCGCTGCCGCGGTCCACGGTGAGCTGCATGACAGCAGCCTAGACCGCGAGGTTACTCGCAAGTAAGAACCTCGGAGTGTGACGCAGGCCGCTGGTCGGCGCCATACGCAGCGGACGGTCGCCTGCCCGCCCGCTGCGGCGCGTGACGCCTCACGGCCGTGCACGCGTGGGGTGGCTCGCGGGCTCAGAAGCCGATCGCGAAGGCCTGCTCCAGGTCGTGGCGCGAGTACGAGCGGAACGCGATGTGCGTGTCGGTGTTGAGCACGCCCGGCACCTTGGAGATGCCACCGGCGATGACCTCGGCGATGTGGTCGAACTCGCGTACCCGGATGATGGCGATGAGGTCGACGCCGCCCGCGACGGAGTACACCTCGCTGACGCCCTCCAGGTTCGCCAGCTCCTCGGCGACCTCCGGGATCGCGTCGGTCGCGCAGTCGATGAGAACGATCGCTGTGATCACCGGGAACTCCTTGCGTCGTGCTTGCCGATCAGGAACCTGTGCCGGCGACACGCCGCCCACCCGTGCCATACGTTCATGATCGACGGGAGGGGTGGGGGTCGCCGGGGGTCTACAGGCAATGCTAGGGGGCGGGGACGGTGAGGTCCGGGCCGACCCGGATCACGCGGTGCAGGTGCTCGTGGGCGGCCACGTGGGCGCCGGGCCAGAGCACGCAGTCGCGGACGGTGCCGTCGACGCGGGAGCCGTCGCCGAGCACGCTGCCGGCGGCCCGGCCGGTGACGACCACGCCGGTGCCGAACAGGTTCTCCCCGCCCGCGGCGTGCAGGTTGGCGGCCAGGTAGTCGGCGGGGGTGCCGCAGTCCAGGTAGAGGCCGGTCAGCGGGACCACGTCCAGGCGCCCGGACTGCTCGGCCGGACGCCAGGTGGTGCGGGCCAGCTCGCGCGGCTTGTCCGGCAGTTTCGCGACGTCGGCGGCGGGCAGCAGCGAGGCCCCGGCGAAGTTGTAGCCGTGGAACGGGTCGGGCTGCCCGGCCTTGACGCCGTGCATGCGTACGCGGTGGCCGTCCCAGCCCGACAGCAGCGCGCCCAGGTCGTCCGGGCCGGTGACCCCGACGTACGCGTCGGCGTTGAGCACCAGCACGGCGCGCCCGGCGATCCAGCGGTGCAGGTTGCCCAGCGCCCCGGCGGTGCCCAGCGGCTCGTCCTCGTGCGACAGATGCGCCCGGCCCGCGACGTGGTCGGCGACCTGGGCGGCGAGCCAGTGCGCGTTGACGGCGACCCGGTCCGGACCGGACAGTCCGACGGCGGCGAGCCGGGCCAGCGCCCGGTCCAGCAGCGGCACGTTGCCGACCGGCACCAGCGCCTTGGGGCGCAGCATGGTCAGCGGCCGCAGCCGGGTGCCCAGCCCGGCGGCCAGCACCACCGCGCAGAGGTCGTCGGGGGCGATCACGGGGGCGTCTCGACGCTCGTCGGGTGTGGCCGTCATGCGGCCCCGATGCCCGTCCTGCGCGGCGTTCATGCCGGCCCGGCGCGCGTCAGGTGCGGTCATCGGACTGCCCCGGTCGGGTGCGTGTCAGGCGCGGTCGCGGGGCGGCCCCGGTCTGGTGCGGGTGCAGCCTCGGTCTGGTGCGGGTGCGGCGCGGTCACCGGGCGGCCTCGGTCTGGTCGAGGTGCGCCTCGGGGCCGATGCCGTAGTGGCCCAGCAGCCGCGCGGTCGCCGGGGTCACCACCGGCAGGTCGTCCAGGGCGTGCCAGCGGGCCTCCCAGACCTCCGCGCCGTCGACGCTGAGCTCGGTGCGGGCCGCGGGGACGCGGGCGGTAAAGACCATGTCCACCCAATGGCCGCGGTGGTGCACCACGGCGTTCGGCACCGCGGGCCGGATCTGGTCGGGGGTCAGCTGGATGCCGGTCTCCTCGGCCGCCTCCCGGCGGGCCGCGTCGATCGGGGCCTCACGGCGTTCCAGCAGGCCGGCGGGCAGCGTCCAGCCGCGGCCGGGCGGCTGGCGCAGCAGCAGGATGCGTCCCGGCTCGGCGGCCTCGCTGTCGAAGATCAGCACCACCGAGCCCACCGAGTACCGCGCGGTCACCGTCTTGACCAGCCGGCTCCGCCAGCGGGGCGGGATCCGGTAGAAGACGCCGTAGCCGAAGGAGATCAGTTTCCTGCGCAGCGGTGAGCGTCGGTTCACCGTGCCAGGCTAGTCGACGAGCGTCGCGGTGGAGCGTCAGCCGCGTCGCGCCGCGGGGCGACCACGCTCACCGGAGTCGACCGGGCGGCTTCGCCCTGGTTGTCGACGCTGGCGATGAGCTGGTCGACGATGGTGTCGGCGGATACGCGGTGCTCGGCGACGGCCATCAGCAGGGTGTCGAGATCCGGATAGTCCAGCGCCACCGCGAGGCTGGCCAGCCGCTGCTCGTCGGCCAGGGCGCGGTCGCGCCGCCGCAGGGCCAGGCCGATCGCGGCCCGGCCGAGCTGCAGCCGGTCGCTGACGGTGCCGGCGGCCACCTCCGGCTCGGTGAACCGGCGGCTCAGCCGCAGCCGCGCGTTGGGCGACTTCACGAAGTCGAGCCACTCCCGGCGCGGGCCGGGATGGTTGCGCGCCCGGCTGACCAGGATGTCGACCACGTCGCCGTCGGTCAGCGCGGCGTTGAGCGGGGTCAGCACGCCGTTCACGGTCGCCGCGACGCACCGGTCGCCGGTGCGGGTGCCCAGCTCGTACGCCACGTCCACCGGGCTCGCCCCCGCGGGCAGCAGCAGCTGGCGTCCCCAGGCGAAGACCTGGATCTGCTGCTCGGCCAGGTCGCAGCGCAGCGTCTCGACGAACTGCACCGCGTCCGGGGCAGCCTGCTCCAGGTCCAGCGCGCGGCGCAGCCAGGCGTGCTCGCCGGGCTGGCGCTGCGGCGGCGGCGCCTCGCGCTGCGCGGTGCGCCCGGTGCCGAAGATGCCCAGGCCGCCGCGCCGGGACGGTTTGGCCGGGTAGCGGTACGGGGCGACGACGCCGTACTCCACGGCGCGGTGCATCTGCTCGGTGCGGATCAGCACCTCGACCATCTGGTCGTCGGGGCCGAGCACGGTGGTGTGCAGCGAGCGGTAGAGGTTGTTCTTCGGCGCCGCGATGAAGTCCTTGAACCGGCCCGGGATCGGCTTCCACTGCTGGTGCACGGCGCACAGCGCGGCATAGCAGTCCGGCTCGTCACCGTCGAGGACGACCACGATGCGGGGCAGGTCCATCGGCACCGGGCTGCCCGCCTGCTGGGTGTCCTTCCAGATGGAGTAGTAGTGCCGGGGGCGCGGCTCGACGCGGCCGTCCAGCCGCTCCCGCCGCAGCGCGCCCGACCCGAGGGTGACCAGGTTCTGGACGTAGTGGTTCCAGTCGGGGCGGTTGGAGACCATGGAGTCGATGCGCTCGTACTCGGCGGGGTCGAGGAAGAGCAGCACCTTGTCCTCGAGCTCGCGCTTGAGCGCCTGGATGCCGAGCCGGTCGCACAGCGGCACCAGCACCTCGCGGGTGGCGCCGGCGATGCGGGCGCGGGAGGCGGCCGAGCGGGCGTCGAGGGTCTGCATGTTGTGCAGCCGGTCGGCCAGCTTGATCACCAGCACCCGGATGTCCTGCCCGGCGGCGACGATCATCTTGCGGATGGTCTCGGCCTCGGCCCGGGCGCCGAAGTGCGCCTTGTCGAACTTGGTGACCCCGTCGACCAGCAGCGAGACGTCCGGACCGAAGTCTGCGCGCAGCTGGGCCAGGGTGTAGCTGGTGTCCTCGACGGTGTCGTGCAGCAGCGCCGCCACCAGCGTGGTGGCGTCCATGCCGAGGTGGGCCAGGATCTCCGCGACGGCCAGCGGATGGGTGATGTACGGGTCACCGCTCTTGCGCATCTGGCCGCGGTGCATGCGCTCGGCGACGACGTACGCCCGGCGCAGCAGCGCGACGTCGGAACCGGAGTGCACCGAGCGGTGCGCCTTGATCAGGGCGGCGACCGGATCGGCGGGCACCGGTGCCCGCTCGGTCGACCAGCTGAGCATCGCCCGGATCCGGGTGCTGAGCATGCTCTCCCCGGCCCGGCCCGTGGTCACCGGAATCCCCGTCGCCACCGAAGCGGCTTCCGCGTCCACTACGGACACCCCCCTCACCGCCTGGAGGTGGAGCGTCGTCCCGCACGTCCGCGGCCTTGACAGCGTGCCACGACCGCCCACTTCCGAGAGATCTCTGGATATCGCTCCATAGCCTAGTAACGAACGTCGCAGCCGTTCGGTCAAGACCTTTCATGCGTTCGGTCAAGTAATGTCCGAACGGCTGTGCTCATGCGCCGATCGCTCTGCGGCCTTGATCGGTGACACCCTCCGCATTCGCTCCGGGTGTCACCGAGCGGCCGGCAACCGCGATCGGCGGCTCAGCGGGCGTTGGCCAGCAGCAGCGTCTTCCAGCGGGCCGCGCCGCGGGCGGGGGAGGCCCAGCCCGCGGTGGACTCGACCAGGCGGGTCTCCGGGCGTTCCAGCCAGTCCAGGATGCGCTCGGTCTCCTCCGGGGTCGCGCAGGGCGTCGGGCCGGGCGCGGGGAGCACCGTCTCCGCGGTGGGTCGCAGGATGTCCAGGGTCCGTCGCGGATGGACGCCGGGCGCGGCGGTGGCGGCGGCGGCCAGCCGGCCGTGCCGGACGATGGCGATCTCCCACGCGTTCTGCTCGGTGCGCCGGGCCGCGATCAGCTCCTCGATCGAGGTGAGCGAGCTCAGCCGCTGCATGCGGATGGTCGCCCGCAGGAACGCGGCCAGCCGGTCGCGCACCGCGGCCGCGTCCTCGTACCGCTGCGCGTCGGACAGCCGGCGGATGCGGGCCAGCAGCGGGTCCACCACCGCGTCCGGGTCGCCGCCGAACGCGGCCCGCAGCGGCGCGGCGGCGCGCTCGTCGTAGTCCTGCGTGCTGATCGACAGCGTGCAGGGCGCCGGGCACTTGCCCAGCTCGGCCAGGGCGCACGCGGGCGTGGCCTTGCGCGCCGACAGCCGGGGCGAGCACTGCCGCAGCGGCAGCGCCTCGTGGATGGCGTCGACCGCCGCCTGCGCCGCCGCCCGGCCCGCGAACGGCCCCAGGTAGGAGCCGCCGTCGGCGGCCAGCTGCCGGACCACGGACAGCCGGGGGTACGCCTCCGCGGTCAGCTTCAGCCACTGCACCCGCTCCGGGTGCTTGGAGCGGCGGTTGTACGGCGGCGCGTGCGCCGCGATCAGCCGCAGCTCGCGGACCTGCGCCTCCAGCGCGTGGGCGCACTCGACCGCGTCCACCCGCTCCGCGGCGCCCAGCATCTCCTTGATCCGGGCGCGGCGCTCGCCCGCGGTGAAGTAGCTGCGCACGCGGGTGGCGACGTCGTTGGAGGTGCCGACGTAGAGCGGCCGGCCGTCGGCGGCCCGGAACAGGTAGACCCCGGGCGCGTGCGGCAGCCCCTCGGCCAGGTGCTTCTTCGCCCGCTGCACCGGGGCGACGGCCTTGACGAACTCGATGGTGTCGCCGAGCGTGTGCACGCGGTGCCCGCCCAGCCGGGCGATCAGCGCGTGCAGCACGCCGACGGTGGCCCGGGCGTCGGCCATCGCGCGGTGGCTGGGCTGGTCGGCGACGCGGAAGTATGCCGCGAGCGTGCCGAGCTTGTTGTTGGGCACCTCGTCGCGCAGCAGCACCCGCCGGGCCAGCTGCACGGTGTCCACGATCCGCGGGTTGGGCCAGCGGTAGCCGTGCGCGGCGCAGGCGGCCTTCAGGAAGCCGGTGTCGTATGGCGCGTTGTGTGCCACCAGCACCGCGCCGGACAGGAACTCCAGCAGCGACGGCAGCACCGTCTCGATCGGCGGCGCCTGCACGGTCATCGCGGTGGTGATGCCGGTGAGCACGGTGATGAACGGCGGGATCGGCACGCCGGGGTTGACCAGGGTGCCGAACGAGCCCAGCTCCTCGCCGCCGCGCACCTTGACCGCCCCGATCTCGGTGATGCCCGCGCCGTCCGGTGCGCCGCCGGTGGTCTCCAGGTCGAGCACGACGAAGGTGGTGTGCCGCAGGTCCAGCTGCAACGGGTCGGCCAGCATGCCGTCGAGGGTGGGCTGTTCGAAACGGTCACGCGGCGCGGCGGGGCCGCGTTGCGGCACGTGGTTCGGGGACGGCACAGACCGGACGGTAGCCGTCCGGTACGACGTAACGCCGGGAGTCGATCGTCGGACGGACAGCGGCGACATTCCCTCGGGTGGTCGGTCGGCGAAGCGAGCCGCGAACCTGAGCGACAAGATCGGCGGGACGGTGGAACACTAGGACCATGTCAGCCGCTGAACTCTCGTTCGACGCCTCCCCCGGGGACCCGGTGGAGGCGGCTGACTTCGTGCCCGAGCCGATCCTGCCCGAGCCGATCCGGCAGCGGGTCGTCTCGATGGTGGCCGCGGTGCTCACCGCACTGCCCAACGACGAGATGCCCGTCTCGCTGCGCAAGGTCGCCAAGTTCGCACCGAACCGGCGGGCCCGGCTGGGCGGCGCGGCGATCGCCGCGCAGCTCACCGCCGACCCGGTGTTCCGGCAGCGGATCAGCGCGAAGGTGCTGCCCGAGACCGGTGAGCTGGGCGCCGCCGTGCTCGGCGGGATGGCCCCGGCCGCGGCCGACCCGATCGAGGTCGCCGCCCTGGCTTACCTGGCCCGCCCCGCGGGCTGGCGCGAGCTGGTCGACGCCGCCGGGCAGGCGGTCGCGGCCGAGGCCGAGAGCTCCGCGGTCGCCGAGCACATCCGGGACGCCGAGTCGCGCGCCGCCCGCGCCGAGCACGACCGGGCCGTGGCCCGCGTGGAGGCCGACAAGCTGCGCGACGAGCTGGCCCGGGTGCGCGACGAGCTGAACCAGCTCCGCGAGGAGAGCCGGGCCGCGGGCAAGGCGCTGCGGGACACCCAGGCCCAGCTCAAGCGCGCCAACGAGCTGCTCGCCATCGAGAAGGGACGGGCCGCCAAGGGCCACGGCGACCACGAGGCCGAGCTGCGCCGGTTGCGGGCCAAGCTGGCCGACGCCGAGGCCGCGGCCGGTGACGCGCGCCAGACCGCCCGCGACTCCCGCGCCGTCGACGAGGCCCGGCTGTGGCTGCTGCTGGAGACCATCGGGCAGGCCGCCGTCGGGCTGCGCCGCGAGCTGGCGCTGGACCCGGCGACCGTGCTCCCGGCCGACACCGTCGCCGCCGCGTACGCCGACGCGCCCGGTGCGCCCACCGCGGCCAACCGGGCCCAGAACGCCGACGACCCGGCCCGCCTGGCCCAGCTGCTCGCCCTGCCCAAGGCCCACCTGGTCGTCGACGGTTACAACGTCACCAAGCGCGGCTTCGCCGAGATGTCCCTGGAGCAGCAGCGCAACCGCCTGGTCACCGGCCTCGGCGGCGTCGCCGCGCAGACCGGCGCCGAGGTCACCGTGGTCTTCGACGGCGCCGAGCGCGTACACGGCCTGCCCGCCCCGCCGCGCGGCGTGCGCGTCCTGTTCTCCCGCAAGGGCGAGACCGCCGACGAGGTCATCCGCCGCCTGGTCCGCGCCGAACCTCCCGGCCGTCCCATCGTCGTCGTCTCCTCCGACCGCGAGGTCGCCGACGGCGTCCGCCGCCACGGCGCCTACCCCATGAACTCCGAATCCCTCGTCCGCCGCCTCACCCGCTCCTGACCGCCCTCTCCCGCGCCGATCTTGCGTGGACTGTGGGTACGACACGCGCCATCCGCGCAAAAGGGCAACAGTTCGTGCAAGATCGACGGGCGACGGGCGACGGGCGACGGGCGACGGGCGACGGGCGACGGGCGGGCTGTGGCGGCGCGCCGTGTGCGACGCGGCCCGGCGCCTCGGCCCGAGTCGCGGTGGCGGCGCGGGGCTTACGATCGGGCGATGACGGTGCGGGGCTGGGCCTGGGTGACGCTGATCGTCCTTGGTGCCCTGCTGGCGGTGGTGGTGGCGGTGCTGATCCCGTGGCAGCGGCCGCCGGCGCCGCGCGCGGACCAGCTCGCTGCGCTGGCCGAGCTGCCCGCCGACCGGGTCGCCAGGGCGCGGGCGCTGCGTGGCGAGCTGCGGTGGAACACGTACCCGGCGATGCTGGTCGGGCTCGGGGTGGCGCTGCTGCTGGGGCTGACGCCGCTGGGCGCGTGGCTGGTCGGGCTGGTGCCGGGGCCGTGGCTCGCGAAGGTGCTCGGCGGCGGGCTGCTGGTGCTGGCCGTCGCGGACCTGGTCACGCTGCCGTTCGCGGCCTGGCGGCACACCGTGCTGGTGCGCTACGGGCTGTCCACCCAGGGCTGGGGCGGCTGGGCCGGCGACCTGCTCAAGGGGTACGCCGTCGGCGCGGTGCTCGGCGCGATCGCCCTGCTCGGCTTCTTCGGCCTGACCAGGCTGCTGCCGAACTGGTGGTGGGCGGTCGGCGCGGTCGGCGCGGCGGGGCTGGTGGTGCTGCTCAGCTTCGTCTTCCCGGTGCTCGTCGAGCCGGTGTTCAACAAGTTCACGCCGATGGCCGACGGCCCGCTGCGCACCGAGCTGATGGAGCTGGCCGCCCGCGACGGCGTGCCCGTGCGCGACGTGCTGGTCGCCGACGCGTCACGGCGCACCACCGCGCTCAACGCGTACGTCAGCGGCATCGGCCCGACCCGGCGCATCGTCGTCTACGACACCCTGCTGCGCGAGGCCGAGCCGGCCGAGACGGTCGGCGTGGTGGCGCACGAGCTGGGGCACGCCGAGCGTGGCGACGTGGTGATCGGGACGGTGATCGGCGCGCTGGGCGCGGCGGTGCTGGTCGTCGGGCTGTACCTGCTGGGCGGCTGGGCGTGGCTGCTGCGCCGGGCCGGGGTGGAGTCGATCGCCGAGCCGAAGGCGATCGGGCTGCTGCTGGCCGTCGCCGCGGTCGTCGGGCTGCTGGCCGGTCCGGCGCAGGCGGTCGTGTCGCGGCTGATCGAGGCGCGCGCCGACGAGCACGCGCTGGAGCTGACCGGCGACCCGGCCGGGTTCGAGCGGATGCAGCAGCGGCTGTCCCTGGTGAACCTGTCCGACCCCGACCCGCCCGCGTGGGAGCAGGGGCTCTTCGGCAGCCACCCGACGACGGTGGAGCGGATGGCGGCCGCGCGGGAGTACGCCCGTACCCACGGCTGACCCCGGCGGGCGCGACGAGACCGTGATCTCGGCGCGATGCTTCCGCGCTCGCGTGCCCGGTAGGCTGCGCGGATGCGCACGCTGCTGGTGACCAACGACTTCCCGCCCCGGCCCGGGGGCATCCAGCAGTTCCTGCACAACCTCGCGATCCGCCAGCCCGACGGCGAGCTGGTCGTCTACGCGTCGACCTGGCGCGACCCGCAGCCGTTCGACGCCGAGCAGCCGTACCCGGTGGTCCGGGACCGCACCGGGGTGCTGCTGCCGACGCCGCGGGTGGCCCGGCGGGTCGCCGAGCTGGCCCGCGCCGAGGGCTGCGACCGGGTCTGGTTCGGCGCCGCCGCGCCGCTCGGGCTGCTGGCCCAGGGCCTGCGGCAGCGGGCCGGGGTCGAGCGCGCGGTGGGCGTCACGCACGGGCACGAGATCGGCTGGGCGGCGCTGCCCGGCGCCCGCAGCGCGCTGCGGCGCATCGCCGACGGCAACGACGTGCTCACCTACCTCGGCGACTACCAGCGCGTACGGCTGGCGAAGGCGCTGGGGGAGCGGACCCGCCTGCAGCGGCTGGCGCCCGGCGTGGACTCGGCGATGTACCACCCCGACGTCGACGGGGCGGCGGTCCGGGCGCGGCACGGCCTCACCGGCCGCCCGGTGATCGTCTGCGTCTCCCGGCTGGTGCCGCGCAAGGGCCAGGACACGCTGGTGCGCGCGCTGCCGCTGGTGCGCAGGGCGGTGCCCGACGCGGCGCTGCTGCTGGTCGGCGGCGGCCCGCACCGGCCGACCGTGCAGCGGCTGGCCCGCGAACACGGGGTGGCCGACCACGTGGTGCTGACCGGCTCGGTGCCGTGGGCGGAGCTGCCGATGCACTACGCGGCCGGCGACGTCTTCGCGATGCCGTGCCGCACCCGCAACCGCGGCCTGGACGTCGAGGGTCTCGGCATCGTCTACCTGGAGGCGTCCGCGGTGGGCCTGCCGGTGATCGCCGGCGACTCCGGCGGCGCCCCCGACGCCGTCCGCGAGGGCGAGACCGGGTACGTCGTGCCCGGCCGCGACGTGGACGCGCTGGCCGCCCGCCTGATCGAGCTGCTGACCGACGAGCCGCTGCGCGCCAAGCTGGGCGCGGCCGGCCGCGCCTGGGTCGAGCAGGAGTGGGGCTGGGACCTGCAGGCCCGCCGCCTGCGCGACCTCCTCGCCGGCTGAACCCCGCCGCATCGACGAGGGTCGCGGGCACCCGCCTGCCGTGGGTTCGGGGAAACCGCACGTACCCGGGCCGCGCTTGCCGCAGTCTCCCCGAAACCGCGGGGCGGGCTCACTCCTCGCGGGGCCACTCGTGGACGGGGATGTTGGCGTGCATGTGGGTCATGTAGCGCAGGAGCATCTCGCGCAGGGCGTCGGGGCGGTCCATGCCGCCGCGTTCCAGGCGGTGCACCGTGTCGATCTGCCAGGTCGCGCCGTTGCGGCGGAGCAGGCAGCGCTGCTCGATGATGCCGAGCAGCCGGTCGCGCTCGCGCGACTCCACGCCCCACGCCTCCAGGCCCTGGTGGGCCAGCGGCAGCAGGCGGCGCAGCACCAGCTCGTACGCGGTGAGGTAGCCCAGGTCCGGCCAGAACAGGTGGGCCTGGATGCCGTGGCGGGCGCCGGTGTAGAAGTTCTCGTCGGCCTTGGTGAACGGCATGCGTGACCAGACGGGCAGCCCGCCCTCGGCCAGCGTGCGCACCAGGCCGAACCAGAACGCCGCGTTGGCCATGATGTCGACGACGGTCGGCCCGGCGGGCAGCACCCGGTTCTCCACCCGCAGGTGCGGCATCCCGTCGGCGACGTCGTAGACCGGCCGGTTCCAGCGGTAGATGGTGCCGTTGTGCAGGCGCAGCTCGGTCAGCTCGGGCACCTCGCCGCCGGCGAGCTGATCGGCCGGGTCGTCGCCGGTGCAGATGGGCAGCAGCGCGGGGAAGTACCGCACGTTCTCCTCGAACAGGTCGAACACCGAGGTGATCCAGCGCTCGCCGAACCAGACCCGCGGGCGTACCCCCTGGGATTTGATCTCCTCGGGGCGGGTGTCGGTGGCCTGCTTGAACAGCGGGATGCGGGTCTCGTGCCACAGCTCGTGCCCGAGCAGGAACGGCGAGTTCGCGGCGATGGCTAGCTGCACGCCCGCGATGGCCTGGGCGGCGTTCCAGTACGCCCCGAACTGCGCCGGGCTGACCTGCAGGTGCAGCTGGGCGCTGGTGCAGGCGGCCTCGGGCGCGATGGTGTCGGCCGTGACGTCCAGCGGGTCGACGCCGTCGATGCGGATGTGCAGGTCCTCGCCGCGGGCCGCGAACACCTGCTCGTTGATGAGCGCGTAGCGCGGGTTGGCCGACAGCGACGCCTCGCTCAGGTGCTCCAGGCGCAGCGTGGGCAGGATGCCGATCATGGCGGTGTGCGCGCCGACGGTGCGCGCCTTGCCCTCGGCCGCGTTCAGGCTGGCCCGGACCTGCTCCTCGTACGCGGTCAGCCCGCCCCCGGCCAGCGCGCGCGGCGGGATGTTGATCTCGATGTTGAACTGGCCCAGCTCGGTGACGAAGGCCGGGTCGGCGATGGCGGCCAGCACGTCGGCGTTGCGCATCGACGGCATGCCCCGCTCGTCGACCAGGTTCAGCTCGATCTCCAGCCCGGTGAGCGGGCGCTCGAACTCGAACTGGGACTCGCCCAGCATCAGCGCGAACACGTCCAGGCACCGGCGGACCTTCTCCCGGTACCTCGCCCGGTCGGCGCGGGTGAAGACGTGCTGCTGCACCTTCTCGCCCATGAAGGCTCACCGCCCTTCAGCGGATCCTCCGCTAATGTCCCATAGATCCCGCACTCGCGCGACCCAGACTCCCAAGCCCTTACCCCGCTGCCGCCGGGCCTCACACCCCGGCTCGGGGCAGCGGAACGGGGGGGGGGGGGGGGCCCGGCCGGGGCCGGGGGGGGCGGCGGCGGGGGGAGACTAATACCCCCCGGGGCGCGGCCGGGGGGGCGCCGGCG
>NZ_JBFAOU010000085.1:0-33600 GCF_040675365.1 Catellatospora sp. NPDC049609
CGACCCCGTCGCGGGTGGCGTGCACGTCGGTCTCGACGTACCGGTAGCCCGCCTTTCCCGTGGGCCGGTCGCACCGGGTTCGCTACCGCTCGGCCGCCGGGTCGCTGACGTCCACCGGCCGCTCGAAGAACGTCTCCAGTACGACGATGGTCTGCGTCCCGGTCACCCCGTCGACGGCGAACAGGCGGCGCAGCACCGCCTGCAGCTCCTCGGTGGTCGAGGTGCGGATCTTCACGAGCAGCGAGGCCGACCCGGCGACGATGTGGGCCTCCTGGATCTCGGGGATCGCCGCGAGCGCGTCGTGCGTGGGCCGGTCGCCCATCCAGGCGTTGGCCTGCAGCATGACGTAGGCGAGCACGCCGCGGCCGACGGCGGCCGGGTCCACGTCGACGGTGGTACGGCGGACGATCCCGCGTTCCCGCAGCTTGCGTACGCGATCGTGAGTGGACCCCGCCGACAGGCCCACCGCCCTGCCGAGAGCGGCGTACGCCTGCGTGGCGTCGGCCTGCAGCGCCGCCAGCAGGGCTCGGTCGATGCCGTCCACAACACCTCCACCATGCGGAACGTGAGTTCCCTTACGTTGTCGTTGACCATATCAGATTCGGCTGTGTTAGCTTCTTGCCGAATGCCGATCGTCCCTCAGGAGCATCCGATGACGGAGACCATCCCTGCCCGGTTCCAGTCGTTCGACGAGCGCTTCCGCTACATCGACGGCGACTTCGTGCTCGAACGGCTGCACGCCGGCGCGCGCAAGTCCGAAGGACCGGCCTACTTCCCCGCCGGGCGCTACCTCGTCTGGAGCGACATCCCCAACGACCGGCTGCTGCGTTGGGACGAGACCACCGGCGCCGTGGGCGTCTTCCGGCACACGTCCGGCTACGCCAACGGCAACACCGTCGACCGGCAGGGCCGGCTCATCACCTGCGAGCAGGGCAACCGGCGCGTCACCCGGACCGAGCACGACGGCACCGTCACCGTGCTCGCCGACCGCTACCAGGGCAAGCGGTTCAACAGCCCCAACGACGTGGTGGTGCGAGCCGACGGCACGATCTGGTTCACCGACCCCAGCTACGGCATCCACAGCGATTACGAGGGCAACCGGGGTGACAGCGAGCTCGGCGGCGCCTGCCACGTGTTCCGCCTCGACCCGGCGACCGGGGAGCTGCGCATCGTCGCCGACGACTTCGTCCGCCCCAACGGCCTGGCCTTCTCCCTCGACGAGCAGCGGCTCTACATCGTCGACACCCGCCAGGAGCCGAGCCACATCCGCGTCTTCGACGTCACCGCCGCGGGCGCCCTGACCGGCGGGGAGATCTTCGCCGAGTGCGACTTCGGCCGCTTCGACGGCCTGCGCCTGGACGACGCGGGCCGGGTCTGGGCCGCGGCCTGGGACGGCGTGCACTGCTTCGACCCCGACGGCACCCTCATCGGCAAGCTGCTGCTGCCCGAGTCGGTCGCCAACCTCACCTTCGGCGGGCCGAAGCTCAACCACCTCTTCATCACCGCCGGCACCTCGGTGTACGCGCTGCGGGTGACCGTCAACGGCGCCCGCTACCCCCGGAACGCCGGGGGCGCGCAGCCGTGACCGACGCCGTCATCGACGGCTTCCCCGATGGAGGGCCGGTGCGGAGCGAGACCGCCGCCGCCGTACGCGACGGCTACGCGCTCACCGACCACCAGCGGCGGCTGCCGATCGCGCCCGACCCGCGGCGGAGCGCGACGGGGTGACCATCCCGGCCGCCCGAAGCCGCGCCGGGCACCACCGGCACGAAGGCCGGTGATTTCGCCGACTCGGCCGGGCGGCCGGCCGCCATAGAGTCGCCTCAATTCATTCGCATTCGAGAATGTGAGGTGGATCTATGCGAAAAGTCCTGATCACGCTCGCCGCCGCCACGCTGCTGTCCGGCCTGGCCGTCGCGGCGGGCAGCGCACCGGCCGCCGCCGCCGCGCCCCGGCCGGTGGTGTTCCTGCACGGGGCCGCGGGCTCCGCGGCGCAGTTCGAGACGCAGGCCAAGCGCTTCGCCGCCAACGGATACCCCATCGCGATCATCGACGCCGTCGACTACGACTTCAGCTTCGCCGCGGAGAGCAGCGCCGCGGTGCTGAACCGGCTCGAACAGCGCATCGACCAGCTGCGCCAGCAGACGGGCGCGACCCAGGTCGACCTGGTGGCCCACTCGCTCGGCACGTTCCTGAGCCACAGCTTCCTGGACACCCGCTCACGGGCGGCCAAGGTCGCGCACTACGTGAACCTCGACGGCGCCACGGCGTACAGCCGCCCCGGCGGCGTACCCACGCTGGCGATCTGGGGCGAGGGGTCGACCCTGCGCCGGATCTGGGGCGCCACCAACGTGTACTACAGCGACCAGTCGCACACCCAGACGGTCACCTCCACCCAGAGCTTCACCCAGATGTACCGCTTCTTCACCGGCGCCAGCCCGGCGACCACGGCCGTCACGCCGGAGACCGGGCCCGTGCCGCTGTCGGGCAAGGCGGTGCTGTTCCCCTCCAACGCCGCCGCGACCGGCGTCCGCGTCGACGTCTACGAGCTGAACGCCGCCACCGGCCGCCGCCTGTCCGCGTCGCCCTCGGCCCAGTTCGCGATCGGCGCCGACGGTGCCTTCGGGCCGTTCGCCGCCGACCCGGCGGCCCGGTACGAGTTCGCCGTCAACCATCCCGGCGGGTACGTGCAGCACCAGTACTTCCCGCCGTTCCGGCGTACCGACCGGCTCATCCGCCTGCTGACCAACCGCCCCGGCGAGGGCATCAGCAGCCGCGTGCCGGTCGATCCGCGGCACAGCGCGCTCACCGTCACCCGCTACAAGGAGTGGTGGGGCGACCAGGGCGGCAGCAGCGACGTGCTGCTCGTCAACGGCGTGAACATCCTCAACGCCGTCACCGCGCCGCGCAGCAAGCGGGCCATCGGCATCTTCGTCCACGACCAGCGGATCGACCAGCGCACCGACCTGACGGCGGCGCTGCCCGACTTCGACGAGACGTTCATCACCGCCGCCGACGTCTACGTGCCCGCGAGCCCCGGCGGCGCGGGCAGCATCACGGTGACCATCCAGTCGCGCGCCGGGGGCGGCACGCAGCAGTTCGTGATCCCCGACTGGCCCTCGTCCACCGACCGCATCGCACTGAACGCGGCCGACCTCTAGCCCCGCGGGCCGAGCGCCATCATCGCGGGCCTCGCCGGACGGCCACCGGGGTCGTCCGGCCGAGCGGCCCGCGATCGGGCGAGGGCCGCGCCTTGACGGCCGCCGGGGTCCGGCACGACCCCGGCGGCCGGTCAGTCGGTCGCCCCGTACGCCCCGCCGGGCCGCAGCAGGTGCTGGGCGCCGCGGTGCCCGCCCGCCGCCGCGGCCGCGAACCACGGCTTCGCCGCCGCCGGCCCCTCGATCTCGTCGAGCAGCCGGGCCAGGTCCCACTGGGCGTTGGTCAGCCCCGCCTCGGCGGCCTGCTGGAGGAACCGGCGGGCCGGTTCGTGCTCGCCGCGCAGCTTCAGGCCGAGCCCCAGCAGGTGGGCCGCCTGCGGGTTGCCGGCCTCGGCCTGCGCCCGCAGGCCCGCCTCGTGCCGGTCCGACCAGCGCTCCACGATCGCGGGCAGGGCGAAGCGCCACCGGCCGGTCGCCCACACCGCGAGCAGGCCCGCCACCAGCCACAGCGCCGTCGCCACCGTGTTGGTCACGCTGTACAGGCCGGAGAACAGCAGCATGGCCCCGGCCACCAGGAACAGCAGCAGGCTCAGGAACATCACCAGCGAGCTCGCGTTGGCGGCGGCGGGCGTCCGCGGCGTCGCGGTCCGGCGCAGCACCCACCAGGCCACCGGCCCGCCGAGGATCATCGCCCAGGTCAACAACACGATCGCGGTCATCGGGCCTCCTCGTACCTCCACATACGACGGAGCCACCCTATCCCGAGGGCTCACGGTGAGCCATCGGATGATGCACACAGCGCGATGGCTCGGCCGGCGCCCGGTCCGAAACCGCTCGACAGCCGCGCCCGCCGGGCAGTTCAATCGACATCCGTGGACGGATTCGAGGCGTGGACGGCGTACCTGTTCGCACGGCCGCTCAAGGACCAGGCGTGGGAGGAGCAGCCCGACGAGTGGCTCGACGGCCATGCGCGCCAGGACACGCCCGTGGCGGCGGCCGAGCGGGTCCGGCACCTGTTCGGCAACGCGGGCGAGCTGCTGCGGCCGTACGCCGACGACCACGTCGCCCGGGGCCTGACCGAGATCATCGAGGGTGGGCCGCTGCACGCGCTGTCGTCCAAGCAGGTGCCCACGGTGCTGCGCACCACCACGCTGCGCTCCATCGTCACGCTGTTCGCCGAGGTCTTCGCGCCGCGCATCCAGGTCGAGCAGCTCCGGCGGCCGTCGGACCTGGAGCACGTCTGCTTCATGTTCTTCGACATCGCGCCCGTCGAGCTGGGCGACGACACCGTGCTGGACGTGCTGGAGGCCGTCCTGGCGCTGGACTCCGTGCCGTGCCGACGTGCCGCCCTGCACGGCCTGGGGCACGCGCACCTCACCTCGCCGGAGCACGCGGGGCCGATCGTGGAACGCTGGCTGCGCACCCACCGGGACGCACCGCAGGAGCTGCGGGAGTACGCCGCCGCCGCCCGCGTCGGACAGGTCATGTGACCCGCCGACGGGGCGGCCGCCGGTCAGCCCTTGATCACGTCGTGCTCCGCCAGCGCGGCGGCGCGTTGCCGGACGAGCGCGCGCAGCCGGTCGGCGTCGGTCGCCGCGGTGGCGGCGTCGCCGCCCGCCACGGTGCCCAGCACGGCGCTCAACCGGTCGATCGCCTGCTCGGCCGCCTTGCCGGCGTAGATGGTGCGGTAGAGGTCGCGGTAGGCGTCCTCGTACGCCGGCCGGAACGCGCCGGCGGCCAGGAACCGCTCCTTGAGCTTGTTGCCCGCCAGGAAGCCGCCGCGCCCGGCGCCGCCCGGCGGCTGGATGCCGCCGCCCGGCCCGCCGAACCCGCCCCGGCCGCCCATCCCGATGGAGTCGTGCGGGCCCGAGGTCGCGCTGCCGCCGAAGGTCAGGTTGTGGTCCCAGCTGATCACGCGGAAGCGCTTCGTGCGGAGGTCGTACCAGAGGTAGTAGTTCTTGCCGGGTCCGGCCATGTCGTCGAAGTTGAGCAGCAGGTTCTGCGCGGCGGCGTACGCGGCGAACGACGCGACGTCGACGCGGTCGGCCAGGTGCGCCGCGAACTCGGCGTCCGACGCCTCGCCGACCCATCGCACCAGGTCGATGACCGGCTTCAGGTCGTGGCCGCCCTTGTTGTTGACCTGCTTGAAGTCGTCTTCGTAGGCGGTCGGGTCCTCGCCCTGGTAGGTGAACTGCCCGGTGCTGAGCGCCTTGTAGAGCACGCCGTCGCCGAGCCGGTCGGCAAAGCCCTCGTCGGGATGCTCCACCAGCAGCCGGGCCTTGACCGGCCGCCCGTTCACCTGGAACCCGGCGTAGGCGTACCGCTGCGCCGGTTGCCCGGCCGCGTCCAGCACGGTCAGCGCGACGGCCTCGTTGAGCACGGTGGCGCCGCCGCCCATGCCGGACACCCGCACCGCGATCTCGCTGTGGCCCTGATACCGGCGGCCGTCGGCGAACTCGTCGAAGCTCATCAGCCACGGCAGCTCCTCGGGCCGGGCGCTGTCGAGGCTGACCCCGCGGAACCCGCCCGGCCCGCGGCCGCCCATCATGCCGCCGGGCACCGGGTCGGGCCCCGCGCCGCCGCCGGGCATGCCCGGCCCCGGCACCCGGAAGCCGTCCCGGCCGTCGGTCAGCGCCTTGGTCCGGCCCTCGTGAGTGAGGCCCATCAGCGTGGAGTTGCCCTTGAGCCGGATGCCGACGTCGCGGATCAGGGTGCCGTCGACGACGGCGTCGGCGCGCACGTACTCCTTCTCCCCCGTCGCCAGGTACTCGTCGAACATGCGCTGGTAGTCGGCCTCGGCGTAGGTGATCGTCACGGTGTGCGCGACGGCGGCGTCGAACAGGTCGACGGTGCCCGCGACGTCGACGACCACCTCGTCGTGCCCGGCCGCGGCCTGGCTGGTGACCAGCGGCGTGATCTGCGTGTTGCCGGCGAGCAGGACCAGCGCCGTCACCGCGGCCACGCAGCCGGCCAGCAGCTTCCAGTGATGGCGTACCCGCACCGGGATGCGGTGGCGCAGCCGCCCCGCCGGTGGGCGCGGGCCGGGCCCGAGGTCGGCCGTCATCACAGGTCCGTCTGGTCGTATCCGGTCAGCACGGTCACCCGCTGCCCCGCCGTCAGCGGGCTGAGGCCGGTGATCAGGTCGCCGGGCTCGCTGCCCTTGCGCAGCCGGACGGTGTACATCAGCTCGGTGAGCGCGCCGCCGCGGATCGACTCCATGCTGACCAGCTCGAACTCGGAGGTGTGGCGGATGAGCACGTCGGAGATCGCGGCGGTGTAGTCGCCCTCCGGCGGCACCTGCACCTTGACCACCTGCCGCTGCACCGACAGCCGGAACCAGCTGAACCGGAACATCACGAAGATGACCAGGCAGATCGCGGCGGTCGCGATGACGGCGAGGCTGTAGAAGCGGGTGCCCACGGCCATGCCGACGCCCATCACCAGGAAGATGAACCCGACGTCGCGGGTCTCCTTGATCGCGTTGCGGAACCGGACCACCGACAGGGCGCCCACCAGCGCGAACGCCCTGGCGATGTTGGAGCCGACGACCAGCATGATCAGGGAGACGAGCATGCCGAGCACGACCAGCGTCTGCACGTAGGACTGGCTGTAGGAGACGTTGCGGTGGGTGGCGCGGTACACCCACCCGATGACCGCGCTGAGGAGGAACGCCAGCGCCATCGCCAGGACGATGTCGGTGACGCTGAACGTGCCGGTGAGGTCCTGCACTTCGAAGTTCATCGGGTCATGCCTTCATGCTCGGTGCCGGCGCGGGCGTCGCGTCGGCGTCGTGGTCGGGGACGTGGAAGAGGGAGCGCGGCGCCCTGCCGAACGCCTCGACGGCCTGGCAGTACTTCGACACCCGCACCACCGACAGCTCGGCGCGGGCGGCCAGGTCGGTCAGCCAGTACGGGACGCGGTCGTTGGCCTTGACCTCCAGCACCGCCATCGAGGCCGGGATGATCAGCCGGTTCTCCGCGTCCGCACCCAGGTGGAACTCGCGGTCACGACCGCGGACGCGGTGGTCGAGGGTGACCCGCAGCCCGAGGTCGGCGTCGTGGCCGACGTACGCCTCGCGCTGGTAGCCGGTCATCGCCACCGGGCGCAGGTCGAGTCCCTGCACCAGGCCGAGGACCTCCTCGACGAACGCGGTCTGGCCGGGCCGGTGCCGGATCGGCTGCCGCCCGTCGCAGAGCAGCCGCGCGTCGCCGTACGGCAGCGCGACCCGGCGTTTCTGGGTGACCCGGTTGACCCGCTGCTTGATCTCGACGTACACCGTGGTGCCGTCGTCGACGGTGGAGCGGTCGCCGTAGTGGCGCACCCGCAGCTTGCGCCGGAACCGCAGGCCCTCGATCTTCTCCCAGTAGAAGCGCAGCAGCCTGGTGTCGTAGTACACGCTCCACACGCCGTAGCCGCCGTCGGCGGCGTGGTCGTCGAGATCGAGGCGGGCGCGCAGCTCGTCGCGGATCGCCGCCAGCCGGGACGTGTGCACCAGGTACTTGATCTCGTAGCGGTTGAACGCGTGCAGCGGGCTCGGTGCGCGCAGGGCGTGCCCGCCGCGGTCGTCGGCCGTCCGCGCGGACGTCTCGGGGGCCTGCCCTCCTCCCCTGTCGGGTCCGGACGGCGCGGAGCGGGGGCGCAGTCGCATACGGTTACCAGTTCCTCTCGCCCGGGTCCGGTCGCGGGCATCGACGGCGGCTGAACCCAGGATGTCGTACGGGTGAACGCGGACCAGCGTGCGGGCCGAATCTCGGAGCCATCCACAACAGATGCTGGGAATCACCTGGGAACGCCCGGCGGGGGGCGGTCCACCGCCAGGACGACGGCCGCGTCCTCCACGAGACCGACGGCGGCCTCGATCGCCGGACTGACGGCACGGCCACAGGGGTAGGGCAGCATGGAAAATGTCCAAAGGGGAGGAATGATGTCCACAACGCCCATCCGTGCCGCGCTAGGCACCGCCGTCGCCCTGGCCCTGCTGGCCGGCGCCGCACCCGCCCACGCCGCCACCGGCGCCGCCTTACGCCCGCTGCTGGAGGCGATCACCGCCGCCGGCATGCCCGGCGTCTTCGCCCAGGCCGTCGACGGCCGCCACCGGCAGTCCGCCGCGGCCGGGGTCGCCGACGTCACCACCGGCGCGCCCACCCGGCCCGGCATGCGCCACCGCGTCGGCAGCATCACCAAGACCTTCACCGCGACGGTGCTGCTCCAGCTCGCGGGCGAGGGGCGGCTGCGGCTCGACGCACCCATCGACCGCTACCTGCCCGAGTACGCCGGCACCGGCGTCACCGTCCGCATGCTGCTCAACCACACCAGCGGCATCGCCGACTACGACCACGTCATCTTCGCCACCGACGCCTCGCTGGAGGAGAACCGCCACCGCACCTTCACGCCCGCCGAGCTGGCCGCGTTCGGGCTGGACCAGCCCCGCACCGGCGCACCGGGTGCGGGCTACGCCTACGCCAACACCAACTACGTCCTCGCCGGGATGATCCTGGAGCGGATCACCGGACGCTCGGTGGCACACGAGATCACCAAGCGGATCATCCGGCCGCTCGGCCTGCGCCACACCTACCTGCCCGGCACCGGCACCCGCATCCACGGCCCCCACGCCGCCGCCTACATCCCCTGGTACGACGGCACGCTCGTCGACTTCGCCGACTACAACATGTCCTGGGCGTGGGCGGCCGGCGAGCTCGTCTCCACCACCGGCGACCTCAACACGTTCTACCGGGTGCTGCTGACCGGCAGGCTGCTGCGGCCCGCTCAGCTCGCCCAGATGCAGACCACCGTGCCCTGGGTGCCGGAGGCCCCGCAGTACGGCGGCTACGGCCTCGGCCTGTACTCGAACGCGCTGCCGTGCGGGCTGGTGTGGGGGCACGACGGGCTCGTGCTCGGCCACGCCACCATCTCCTGGCACAGCGCCGACGGCCGCCGCCAGGTCACCGTCGCGCAGAACATGACCCACTACGTCGCGCCGGGGCAGCCCGACCCGATCGCCGACGCCACCATCGAGATGCTGGCCTCGCAGCTGTGCGGCGAGCAGGCGGCCACGGCCCGCGTGTCCGTCCGCCCGCACCTGGCCGAGTCGGCCTTCCGGCGCTGAGCACCGGCTTCCGGGCGGTCTCCGACCGCCCGGAAGCGCGGGATCACCGAGCCGCCCAAAACCTGGGCCGACGTGTCAAGACTGGCCGCCACTCGCTTTGCTCTGCACCCGAATACGCACATGCCTTCTCGGGGCTGACCAAGCGATGCCGGCCGGCGGCCTACGCCATCCGCTTCTGCCGCCAGCACTCGGCGAACACGGCCAGCACGCCCTGGCGCGTGCTCTCGGGAAGCACACCGGCGAAAGGCGAGTTCTGGCGCAGCTCGGCGGCGTCGGGGCTGCTTGACGTCAAGACTTCGAGCACCGCCTCGACGCCGCCGTCGAGGACCTGGCGCCAGCGTTCGAGCCACATGGCCGCCATGCCGTCCGGGTGCACGCGCTGGAGCCGCCGCAGGTTCTCGACGGCATCGGCGAGCACGTCGTCGGGGTCGGCGAGGAGGCGAGCAGCCACAGCGCGGTGCAGCCAGAGCGACCTGAGCTGGTCGCGGGTCAGTTCCGGGTTCAGCAACGCGAGCACTTCCGCTCGGGCGAGCCGCCGGTGCGTCCCCACCCTGACGAAGGGAATGATCCCGCGCTCACACAGATCGACGACGTGCTGACGAGAGGAGCGCAGCATTGCGGCCGCCTGCGTCGTCGTCAGCAGATCGTTGGAGCTGCTTTCCATATGTCCACCATTCCGCACCAGACACAAGAACGCAGCCACCGCTCGTCGCACCTCGGGGTCGGTCTACGCACCACGCCGCGCGAAGACAATCGCTCCGGGGAAGCTTCCGTCGAGACCGAGCCGCAGATCGGCCTCGACGGTGAAGCCGGCGTCGCATAGCCAGGCCGCCACGCGCTCGGGCCGGCGGCGGTGTACGTACACGTTCATCGGGTGGCCGCCGTATCCCTGTGTCTTCAGGCGCGATTCGTCGCCGAGGTGAAAGCCCAGCAGCAGCGGCGCACCAGGACGCAGCACCCGCCGGAAGTGCCCGAACACCGCGGGGACCGCCTCGTCCGGGATGTGGATCAACGACCAGAAGGCGAGCAGCCCGGCGACCGAGCCGTCGGCGAGATCCAGCTCGGTCATCGAGCCCACCTCGAACCGAAGCTCGGCGTGCTCTCGCCGGGCCAGCTCGACCATCGCGGGCGAGAGGTCGATGCCGAACACCTCGACGCCAAGCGCGTGCAGGTGGGCGGTCACGTGTCCCGGCCCGCAACCGACGTCCGCCACGGGGCCACCCCCCGCGGCGTGCACCAGTTCGGCGAACAGCGCCAGCGCCGCACGCAGATACGGCTCCCCGGCCAGGGCGTCGCGCGTCTGCTCCGAGTAACCGACCGCGACCGTGTCGTAGGACGTCCGGGCATCGGCCAGCCAGCCTTCAGCGATCATGGCTGGACACGATAGTCCACCGAGCAGCACCGCAGGTGCTCGCGACAGCCGCCCACCCGCTCCCGCGACGCCGCCCGGCGAACGCCCGCTCAGGCGAGCACGAACGCGTGCGGAGGATAGATCTGCGCCTGGTCCTTGATGCCGACCTCCTCCATGATCGGCATCAGCACCTCGGCGAACCGGCGGCACGCCTCCTCCGACTCCCATACGTCGACCACCCGGAAGCCGTGCTCGCTCTCGCCGGCGATGTGCACCAGCAGGCCCTCGACGGGCCAGTCGGCGAGCGACTCCATCCTGGTCCGGCCGTCGCCCGCGAGCCTGCGGACGATCTCCTCGTACCGCTGCTTCGTGACGGTCGGACCCTCATGAACAAGCACGACCGGCATCGCGGTCCCCCATCCCGATCTTGGTAGGTGCGCTCAGCATAGTTCTGGCGACGCCCGGCCTGTGGATGTTTGTCGACTTCCGTCCCGGTTCGCTCAGGAGCTGGTGAGGATGACGAGCCGGCGGGTCGCCCGGGTCATCGCGACGTACCGGTCGACCGCCCCCTCGATGCCGTCGCCGAACCGCTCCGGGTCGACGAGGACGACCAGGTCGAACTCGAGCCCCTTCGACAGCTCCGGGGTGAGCGACCGGACCCGGGGCGTCGCCTGGAACGTGGGATCGCCGATGACGCAGGCGATCCCGTCGGCGTGCGCGGCGAGCCAGCCGTCGATGATCGCGTCCCGATCCGCCACGGCCGCGTGCGTCACGGGAATGTCGCTGCTGCGGATCGACGCCGGCACGTTGGCGTCCGGGAGCACGGCCCGGATGACCGGCTCGGCCTCCGCCATGACCTCGGCCGGCGTCCGGTAGTTGATGCTCAGCGAGGCCAGGCTGATCCGGTCGAGCCCGACCCGTTCGAGCCGCTCCTGCCACGACTCGGTGAACCCGTGCCGGGCCTGGGCGCGGTCCCCGACGATGGTGAAGCTCCGCGACGGGCAGCGCAGCAGCAGCATCTGCCATTCCGCGTCGGTCAGCTCCTGCGCCTCGTCCACCACGATGTGCGCGAACGGGCCGGCGAGCAGGTCCGGGTCGGTGCCGGGCAGCGCGCTGCCGTCGACCAGGGCGTCGCGCAGGTCCTGCCCGTGCAGCATCGTCATCGCGCCCTCGCCGTCGTGATCGGCCGCGATCAGGTCGTCGACGACCCTGGTCATGTGCTCCCGTTCGGCGGCGACCGCGGCGTTGTGCCGCCGCTGCCGGCGTGCCGCCTCCGGGTCGCCGAGCCGCTGCCGGGCCGCGTCGAGCAGCGGCAGGTCGGACACCGTCCAGGCCTGGGCGTCGGCGCGCTGCAGCCTGCGCACCTCGTCGGGGCTCAGCCAGGGCGCGCACCGGCGCAGGTAGGCGGGCACCGACCACAGGTCCCCGACGAGGTCGGCCGCTTCCAGCAGCGGCCAGGCGCGGTGGAACGCCGCGCGCAGCTCCCGGTTCTGCAGCAGCGACCTGCGGACGAGGTCGGCCGGCTCGTCGCCGTCGTACTTGTCCATCAGGATCGTGAGCAGCTCCTCCCAGACCCGCTCGCGTGCCTCGTTGTGCGGGGTGCCGGGTTCGGCAGCGTCGAACGCCTCGGCCCAGTCGTCGGCACTGAGCCGCAGCTGGGACTCGTGCGTCGTGACCGTCATCGCCTTGGTGGGCGGCTCCTCGTAGAACGTGACGGCCGCCTCGATCGCCTTCACCAGGCCGGCCGACGACTTCAGCCGGGCCACCTCGGGGTCGGTCTCGACCGCCGCCGCGGCCCCCTCGGCGACGAGGTCCCGCAGGGTGCAGGTCTGCACGTCCTCCTCGCCGAGGCTGGGCAGCACGTCGGAGACGTACGCCAGGTACGGCTGGTGCGGGCCCACGAACAGCACGCCGCCGCGGCGGTGGCCGAGGCGGGGGTCGGCGTAGAGCAGGTACGCGGTGCGGTGCAGGGCGACGACGGTCTTGCCCGTGCCCGGTCCGCCGTCGACGACCAGGGCGCCCCGGGATCCCGCCCGGATGACGGCGTCCTGGTCGGACTGGATGGTGCCGAGCACGTCCCGCATCCGGGCCGACCGGTTGCCGCCCAGGCTGGCGATGAAGGCCGACTGGTCGTCGAGCGCGGCGTGGCCCTCGAAGCCGTCCGCGGTGAACACCTCGTCCCAGTAGTCGGTGATCCGGCCGCCGCTCCAGCGGTACCGGCGGCGGCTGGCCAGGCCCATCGGGTTGGCGTGGGTCGCCGCGAAGAACGGCTCCGCCGCGGGCGACCGCCAGTCCAGCAGCAGTCGGCGGCCCGTGCCGTCGGTGAGGCCCTGCCGTCCGATGTACACGGGCTCGGCGCCGTCCGTGCCGACGATGCGGCCCAGGCACAGGTCCAGCCCGAAGCGGCGCAGGGCGCGCAGCCGGGCGGTCAGCCGGTGGACCTCCATGTCGCGGTCCATCGCCGCCTGGCCGATGCCACCGGGCGCCCGGCGCGCGGCGTCGAGGCGGCCGGACAGGTCGGCGAGCGACTCGGCGAGGCTGTCCGCGACGGCCGCGAAGTGCCGCTCGTCGTCGGCGATCAGCGCCGGGTCGGCCTTGGCCGCGAGGCGGTCGGAGAGGTCGAACGCGCTGCTGGTCAGATGGTTCACGGTCTCGTCAGCTCCGTTCGAGGTGGTTCGCGGCCAGGCGCGTGCCGGGTGGCGGCACGAGGTGGCCAGGGGCGGGGTCGGCTCCGACGGTGGGGGTGGCGGCAGACGCGCGCCGGTAAGCGCGCGCATCTGGCAACTTTCCCATTTCCGGCAGGCGCCGACCTCAGCCAGCGATTCTGCGCCATGACCGGGGTCTTGCGGCAAGCCCCCCTGTGCGCTATACGTTGGTAATGGAGGGGAGCGCGTCTCCCCCTTTTTTCTGCCCGCGGCCGACTCTCGAAGAGGAGCGCGAACAGCGCCCAGCCGAGCGCAGGACGTGGCTGCGGGTCCAGCGGGCGGCGCCCGTGCTCACCCGATCCAGCGCGGCGCGGCTTTGCGACGAACGAGCAGCATTCGGCCCAATGCGCTCGGCCGGAATATAGTTACCCGAGGTGAACAAGACGCACCCGACGGCACACGGTCGGCCGATGCACGACTGACAGCAAGTGCCACAGACAGTGGGTGACAGTGTGGATGACCGGTACGCCCACGTGGAGGGGCTCATTCGGCATGAGCCCACACCGGTCGGCGACGGCGACGGGGACGGCGGCGGTGTCGCGGGGATGCGGCGCCTGTGCAGCGCCGCCGGCCGGGCGCTGGCGGCTCGCGGTGCCGGGGTGACGGTCATGGCCGGGGGTGGGCTGAGCGGCATGACCGCGGCATCCGACCCGGCGACCGAACGGCTCGAGGAGCTACAGGTCACCTTGGGCGAAGGGCCCTGTATCGAGGCGTTCGAGTGCATGCGTCCGGTCCTGGTCCCGGACCTGGCCGACGGGGCGATGAGCCGGTGGCCCGTCTACGCGCCGGAAGCGCACGCCGACGGGGTGCGGGCGGTGTTCGCCTTCCCGTTGCAGGTCGGCGCCGCGCGCCTGGGCGTGCTGGACGTCTTCCGCGCCCAGGCGGGCATGCTGTCCCCCCACGAGCTCACGCTGGCCCTGACCTTCGCGGAGGTGGCCGTGGCCACGCTGCTGCGCCAGGACGACAGCCGGCCGTATCCGGCCGAGGACTGGCTGGACGAGTCGCTGGATTCACGGGCCGAGCTGTTCCAGGCGCAGGGCATGGTCATGGTCCAGCTCGGCATCAGTCTGGCCGAGGCGATGGTGCGGATGCGCGCCCACGCCTATGCCCATGATCGCCGACTGCGCGATGTCGCCGCCGACGTCGTCGCCCGCCGCCTCAGTTTCGACGGGCCGAGACCGTGACCGATCACATCATGCAGCTTGCGAAGGAAAGGAGGCATCCGTGAGTTCCGTTGCCGCACCGCGGCTTGCACAGGTGTTCGTCGAGATCGCGGACACCCTCGTCGACGAGTTCGACCTGATCGATTTCCTTCAGATGCTGGCCGGGCACACCGCGGACCTGCTCGACGGGTCACCGGTCGGGCTGCTGCTGGCAGACCCGCACGGGCGGCTGGAGTTCGTGGCCGCCTCGGACGAGAACGTCAAGCTCCTGGAGCTCTTCCAGGTGCAGAACCACGAGGGGCCCTGCCTTGACGCGTTCCGCACCGGTCGGCCGGTGGTCAACGCCGATCTGCAGCTGGCCTCCGGTCGGTGGCCCCTGTTCGCGCCGAAGGCCGTGCAGGCGGGCTTCCGGTCCGTGCACGCGTTCCCCCTGCGGCTGCGTGCCGAGTGCATCGGCGCGATGAACGTGTTCAGCAGTGACGTCGGCGGCCGGCTGGCCGAGACCGACGCGCAGATCGTGCAGGCGCTGGCCGACGTGGCCGCGATCGGGCTGCTCCAGGCGCGGGCCGTCAGCCGCGGCGAGCAGCTCACCGAGCAGCTGCAGGGGGCGCTGAACAGCCGCATCGTCATCGAGCAGGCGAAGGGTGCGGTCGCCCAGCTGCGCGGCGTCAGCGTGGACGACGCGTTCGCGCTGATCCGCACGTACAGCCGCAGCCGCAACCTGCGGATGGGCGACGTCGCGCGCGCGGTCATCGCCGATCCCGCCAGCGTCCCGGCGCTCAGCCTGCCGCAGTGACCCGCCCGGCCGAAGCCCTCGGCAGGCCTTCCGCCGGGTCCGGGGCGCGGGGCGGAGCCGCCCTGCGGCCTGCGCGTCATGCCGTCGAGCGCGATGTCAGATCACCGCGGCGGATCCGTCGACGACGGCGCGGGCGAGTTCAGACAGCCGCCGGTTGTGCCTTCTGGCGGTGTCGCGCAGCAGCGCGAATGAGCCGTCCATGTCGAGGCGGTGGCGCTCGGCGAGCACGCCCTTCGCCTGCTCGATGACGATGCGACTGTTGATCGCCGTCTGCAGTTGCTCGACCAGCGTCTCGCGATGCGGGATGGTCCGCGTCTGCAGGAGCCCGATCGTGGCCATGTCGGCGAGGGCCTGACCCAGCTGGACGGTGCCGGGATCCAGCGCCGCCGGGCGCGTGCCGAACAGGGTGAGCACGCCGATCAGTTCGGTGCGCAGGCGCATGGGCAGCGCGTACACCGAGGCGAACCCGCTGCCGCGGGCCAGCGTGACGAAGCGTGGCCAGTGGTCGGCGGCGACGGCAAGGTCGGCCACGACGGTCGGGCGGCCGGTGCGGAAACACTCGGGGGACGGGCCCTCGCCGGTCTGTCGTTGCAGCAGCTCCAGGCTCCGCTCAGACGAGGCGGCGGCCACGCGCAGCGCACCGCGCTGGTCGCTCAGCAGCACTCCGGCAGCGGCGACGCCGAGGACCGCGGAACAGGTGACCGTGACCCGATACAGGAACTCCATCAGGTCGAAGTCGTCGACCAGGGTGTCGGCCAGCTCGACGAACGATTCCGCGAGTGACTCGCTCATGACCACCGGTCCTCTGCCGGCAGTCCGCCGTCATGGGGCGTGAGCCGGGCCGCTCGGCACCGATCGGCGCCTCCGACGGTGATCTCTGCCTGCCGGGGGAGGTCGACTCCGGTGGCACGGCCGCCCTCGATGACGTCATGGGCGACGTCGCCCTGCGGCCGGCCGCAGGCGAAGGCGTGCGCGCGGAGCCGGGCGAAAGCGGACTCGGCGGTGATGCCCAGCCGGGCGGCGAGCATCCCCGTGGCCTGGTGGACCTGCGCGTGATGGGCGCTCGGGTCGTCGCGTTGCCAGGCCAGTTCGGCGGTGTCCGCGGGCGCCCCGGTCGAGCCGTCGAGCAGCAGCAGCGCGACGGCTTCGGTGAAGGCCAGCGCGTCGGCGAGTTCGTAAGCGCTCATCGGACCCGGGCTGGCGCGGTAGAGGTCGACGACGCCCAGCCGGATGGCGCCGACCTGCATCGGCAGGGCGAACACCGCCTGGGCGCCGCTGCCGAGCGCGGCGGGGGTGAACTCCGGCCAGCGGGTCCGCTCGCCGGGAGACCGGAGATCGGCGGCGAGCACCGGCCCACCGGTGGTGCACGCGTCGACGCCGGGACCCTGACCGTGCGCCGACTGCCACAGCTCAAGCTCGCCGGCGATCCGGTCGGTGGCGTGCACGGGCTCGCGCGCGGCCGCGCGTGTCGTCACGGTCACCCCGGCCCCGTCCGCGCCGACCCCGGCCACTGCCGCGGTGCAGATGTCCGCCACGGTCACCCGGGCGCCCCGGGTCTGCTTGCCGACCTGGGCCCATACCCGCATCACGCGCTCGTCGATCATGGGCGATCCGCGTCAGGTGGGCCGGCCTGCTCGGGTAGGCGCCGTCCTGGATTGGCGCGGCCGCCCTCGTTCTCCCAGACACCGGCCGACTCCGGGCCGGCGCCCGCCGGTGCGGGCGCGGGCGGCGTCGCGAGGATGTCGCCGGCGTGGGTGAGCACCGCCGGGTCGGCGGCCGCCGCCAGCGCCCGCTCGGCTGCCGCCGGTGCCGTCGCCGGCGGCACCACGAGCAGGTCCAGCTGGTCGTCCGCGGCGGTGATCACCGTCGCCAGCGCGGGGTCCTGGGTCGCGAACCATCCCATCCGCACCACCTGGGTGCCGGCCGTGACACGCCGGGGGTGGTTCTGCCAGGCGGCGCTGTTGAGCATGAGGTGGCGGATCGGGCCGTACCGCTGCGACAGCGCCGCGACGAGGGCCGGCACTTCTGCGTCCGGCTCCCAGGATCGGGGCCACCAGCCGCCGTCCAGCACGGCGCGGTCGATCCGGTGGGGCGCGAGCGCCAGCCTGGCGGTCACCGTGTCGTTCGAGGTGGTGGGGCCGGTGGCGGGGTCGGCGGTGGTGTGCATGATCGACCGTCCTCTGCTGGTGAGCGAGCAAGACTGCAGGATCAGCGGGCGGCGTCTGCTTGATCGATCATCCATGCCGACTGCGACACGGACCTCAGGCGGCGGGTGCGCTGACGTGGTGGCGAGCCACCAGGGTCCGGAGCGGCACCTTCAGCCTACGCCCTTCGGACCCGCCCGGCCCCCGCCGCGGAGCGCGATCACGGACGGCACGGGGCGGCTCGCTGTGTCATCGTGCTGCCTGCGGCGGCCCGATCATGCGGGCGCGCGCCGCGCCCACCTCCCGCTCGGCTTCCCTGCGCCCGGCCCACACCCCGTGCTCGGCGTCGACGCTCTTGCCGGGCTCCAGATCCGTGTAGATCTCGAAGAAGTGCTGGATCTCCATCCGGTGGAAGTGCTCGAGGTCGTCGATGTCGACCAGATGCGCCAGGCGCAGATCCGCCACCGGCACGCACAGCACCTTGAAGTCGGGGCGGCCCGCGTCGCGCATGCGGAACATGCCGATCGCCCGGCAGCCGATGACGCATCCGGGGAACGTCGGCTCCTGCACCAGCGCCAGCGCGTCCAGCCGGTCCCCGTCCTCGCCGAGCGTGTCCTCGATGAATCCGTAGTCCGCCGGATACTGGGTCGAGGTGAACAGGGTCCGCTCCAGCCGGATCCGGCGCGAGGTGCGGTCCATCCGGTACTTGTTGCGCGTCCCTCGGGGGATCTCCACGGTCACGTCGAACACGCATCCGCCGCGCCCGGAGCCGTCCGCCTTTCGCTGAGACCGGCTCACCGGCGCTGCGATCGTGGGCACATCGGTCATGTCGCGCCCCCTGGGGAGGACCGGATCCGGCCAGGTCGTGCTCTGAAGATCGAGAGGCGTGCTGCGGTGGCCCTCCGCAGACCGCGCATGCGGGCCCGTCGTCGGCGGACCTATCGATGAAGGCGAGCTCTCCTCAGTCTACGCCGCAGCAGGCAGCGGCTTGATCAAGCTGTGGCTCGCGGGCGCCCCGGCGAGAGGGCGCCCGCGTCGCCTCGTGCGTTATGCCGCCACCTCGGCGGCCTGGTCCGCCGCGGCCCGCCCCTGCGTGACGGGGTGACGCCGGGCGGGCAGCCCGAGCGTCGGGTTGGCCACGCCCCAGGCGGCGCCCTTGCAGATCAGCTCCTTGTACACCGCGGCGAACCGTCCGGTCAGGACGGCCGGCTTGGCCCGGTCGTCGGCGGTGACGAACTGGATCAGGCCCTCGCTCCGGCCCAGCGAGATGCACTGGTTGAAGTAGCGGATCGCCAGGTTCGGCACCTTCGCGCCGGTCAGGCGGGCCGCGATCGCGTCGGCGGCCTGCCAGGCGGCCGGCGTCCCCGAGGCGCACGACATGCGCAGCGGCTTGTCCCCGGGGCCCATCGCCAGGGCCGCGTCCCCGACGGCGTACACGTCCGGGTGCGAGACCGAGCGCATGGTGCCGTCGACCACGATCTGGCCGGTGCCGGTGACCTCCAGGGCGGTCGCCGCCGCGATCGGGTGGACCGCGAAGCCCGTGGTCCACACGGTGACCGCGGCGGGGATCGCCCTGCCGTCGGCGGTGACCACGTGGTCGGCCGCGACGCCGGTGACCGCGGCGTGCTCGTACGCGGTGATGCCGAGCCTGCCGAAGACCTTCCGCAGGTGCTCGCGGCCCTTGGGCGAGAGCCAGTCGCCGAGGCCGCCGCCGGCGGCGAGGGCGACGTCGAGATCCGGGCGGGCCTCGGCGATCTCGGTCGCGGCCTCCACGCCGGTGAGGCCGCCGCCCACGACGACGACGCGCTGTCCCGCCCCGAGCCGGGCCAGGCGCTCGCGCAGCCGGAGCGCGCCGGGACGGCCGGCGATCTCCTGCGCGTGCTCGGCGGTCCCCGGGACGCCCTGGGCGTTCCAGCCGCTGCCGAGCGCGTAGACCAGGGTGTCGTAGGCGAGTTCCGCCGCGCCGTGCGCGTCGGTGACGGCGACGGTCCGCCGGTCGACGTCGACGCCGGTGACCTTCGCGATCCTCAGCTCGACGCCGGTGCCCGCGAACATCTCCCGCAACGGCCGGGGCTTGAGGTCCTGGCCGGCCGCGAGCTGGTGCATGCGGACGCGTTCGACGAAGTCGGGCTCGGCGTTGACGAGGGTGATGGCGACGTCCTCGCGGCGCAGCCGCTTGGCGAGGCGGCCGGCGGCGATGGCGCCGGTGTAGCCGGCTCCGAGGACGATGATGCGGTGCCGCATGTCCTTGCTCCTGTCTGGCGCGGGTTTGCCTCTTGAACCGGGCGGCCCGGGCTTTCCTGACAGGTTCGCGGTGTGAAGCACCTCACCAGGCGCGCAGCAGCGGCTCCCCGTGGTCGACGGCCGCCCAGTGCGCGGTGGCGCGTGCCAGCTTGTCCGGGTTGACCTGGTTGCGGACCGCGGCGATGCCGTCGGCGGTGACCTGCAGGCACATCACGCCGACGACCCGGCCGTCCACGACGGCCAGCACGGCGGGCTCGCCGTTCGCGGTCCAGGCGTAGACCTCGGGCGAGCCGCCGACCAGGGCGCGCTTGGCCTCGGCGGGCCGGAACAGGCCCCACACGAACTTCGCGACCGCGGCCGCGCCCTCGAACGCCTTGGCCCGGGCCGGGACCTTCCCGCCGCCGTCGCCGACCGAGATCGCGTCCGCGGTGAGCAGGCGCACCAGCGGCTCGGGGCGGCCGCTCGCGGCGGCCGCCAGGAACTCCTCGACGATCCGCCGGGCGGCGGCCGCGTCGACCTCGGTGCGGGGCCGGCCCTCCGCGACATGCTTGCGGGCGCGGTGGAAGATCTGCTGGCTGGCGGCCTCGGTGACGTCGAGGATCTCGGCGATCTCCCGGTGCGGGTAGTCGAATGCCTCCCGCAGCACGTACACCGCGCGCTCGTTGGGGGCGAGGCGCTCCAGCAGGGTGAGGACCGCGTACGACACCGATTCGCGCTGCTCGGCGGTGTCGGCCGGGCCGAGCATCGGGTCACCGCCGAGCAGCGGCTCGGGCAGCCACTGGCCGACGTACGTCTCGCGGCGCGCCCGCGCCGAGGTGAGCTGGTTGAGGCACAGGTTGGTGAGCACCTTCGTCAGCCAGGCCTCGGGGACCTCGATCCGGTCCACGTCGGCGGCCTGCCAGCGCAGGAACGTCTCCTGCACCGCGTCCTCGGCCTCCGCGGCGGAGCCGAGCAGGCGGTAGGCGATGGCCTCCAGGCGCGGCCTGGCGGCCACGAACCGGTCGACGTCCTTCACGGTCAGGGGCATGGGCCCGAGCCTAGCCCGACCCACGCGCCGCCGGCCGACGGCTGACGCGGCAGCCGCCCCACCGCGCGGCACGGTGCCGTGTGGCTCCCCGGCGAGGGGCGGCCTCGGACACCCTGGCGCAGACGGTCATGAGCAGGCCGATGTGTCGCGGATGCGGTGAGGGGGCGGTCAGACGGGCTGCGGCACGCCGGACTCCGCGTGCTGCTCGACCGTCAGGTGCGCCGACAGGGCTCGGAGGAAGTCCGGCGCGTCGAAGATCGCGCCCGCGGCGGCCACCCCGGTCGTCCGCGTCCGGCCGTCGAGCAGGCGGTCGACCGCCTCGACGGCCAGCGGCGCGCTGACGGCGTAGATGTCCCGGCCGCTCGCGACGACGCGGCGCCGCGTGCCGCCGGAGCGCACGACGACGTCGACGGTGAACGTCTGCGCGGACCGGCCCAGCTCGTCGACCGCCGCCGGTGCCGGAGTGCCCGGCGTGGCGAGGTCCGTGGCCGCGTCGGTGGTCATGTACGTGCGCACCTCGGGAATGGACAGGTGGCTGGGCACGGTGACGACGTCGGCCATGGTGAACCCGCCGAAGACGGGCCGCCGGCCCAGCGGGGCGGGGAAATCCCACTCCAGGGTCGGCAGGTCGCCATCCGCGAGGTGGTACTCCAGCCGGCCGCCGGTGTAGCGGACCCGGCGGCCGTCGCGCCGGTCCCGGGAGACGGTGCCGGAGGCGAGGGTCCCCGCCGTGGGGTGCCAGCTGTTCAGGCCGTACGCGACGTGCGCCTCGTCGGCCGCCGTCCAGTCCCCCATCGCCGCCGTCACCAGCAGGTCGCCGAGCCCGCCGAAGAACGCCATCGCCGGGACCACCGCGACGCCCGCGGCCCGAGCGCGCTCGGTGAAGTGCGTGAACGTGTCGACGTTGGCCTCGATCTCGGCCGCCACGTCCACGTACGGGATCCCGGCGCGCAGGGCGGCCTCGATCACGGGGGCGGCGGTCGAGGCGAACGGGCCCGCGCAGTTGACGACCGCCGCCGCGCCCCGCAGCGCCCGGTCCAGCGAGGCCGCGTCGTCGGCCGACGCCGCCCGGTGTTCGAGCCCCGGATACCGCGCCGCCAGCGCCTGCAGCCTGCCCGCGTCCCGGCCGAGCAGCAGCGGGACATACCCGCGCGCACGCAGCTCCGCCACCACGAACCGTCCGGTGTGCCCGTACGCACCGAACACCGCCACCATCTGCCCTGTACTCATCCACCCGCTCCTCGAAAGATCGACTGAAGAGATCCTCGCAACGGCGGCCGGGCCGGGACAGTGTCTGGAACGCCATGCCCCATACAATTTCGGACATGGCCACTGTCGCGATCGCCGCCACCGACGGGATGCTGCACTTCGAGCTGGCCATGGCCTGCGAGATCTTCGTCCGCCGACCCGTCCGGCCTGGCGGATCCCTGGTACGACCTCGTGGTCTGCGGACCCGGCCCGGTCCGGATCGGCCGGTTCCACCTGCAGCCTGACGCCGGGCTGGACCAGCTCGCGCGCGCCGACACCGTGATCATCCCCGCCGTGGCGGACGTCGACGCGGAGCCATCGCCCGGCCTGCTCGACGCCGTCCGCGCGGCCCACCGGGCGGGTGCCCGGCTGGTCTCGCTGTGCACCGGCTCGTTCGTGCTGGCCGAGGCCGGGGTGCTGGACGGGCTGCGCGCGACCACGCACTGGGCCCACACCGAGGCGCTGGCCGCCCGCTACCCCCGGGTGGCGGTCGACCCGGACGTGCTCTACGTCGACAACGGCGACGTGCTCGCCTCCGCCGGCAAGGCCGCCGCGATCGACCTGTGCCTGCACCTGATCCGCCGCGACCACGGCTCCACGGTCGCCAACGCCGTCGCCCGGCGCCTGGTCGTGCCGCCGCACCGCGCCGGCGGCCAGGCGCAGTTCGTCACCACGCCGGTGCCCGCCCGCGACGACCACCCCCTCGCCGACCTGCTCCCCTGGGCCATGGCCCGGCTCGACCGGCCGCTGACCGTGGAGGACCTGGCCCGCCAGGCGAACATGAGCTCGCGCAACCTGGCCCGCCACTTCCGGACGGCGACCGGCACCACCCCGCTGCAGTGGCTGGCGACGCAGCGCATCCGCCGGGCCCAGGAGCTGCTGGAGAACACCGACGACGGCATCGACGCCATCGCGCACGCGGCCGGGCTGGGCACCGCCACGACGCTGCGCCGGCACTTCCACCGCACCGTCGGCGTGCCCCCGGACGCCTACCGCCGCACCTTCCGCAGCGCCCGGCCCACCGCGGGCGCAGCCGCTGCGGTGCGTACGCCGGATCGCCCCTGATCGCAGTTGTCACCGGTCCGTGCCTATGCGTGACCCGGACCCGGCTCGTTGCCGCGTGAACTCGCTTGGGGTCGCGTGTGGAGGACTTCGCGGACCTGCTCCGCGGCGCGCAGGATGCTCTCGCTGATGAAGTCGCTGAAGCGGGCGATGTTCTCCAGGCGGGCCGTGGCCGGGGTGCCGGGGCCGAGGACGCTGACGCCCTTGCGCGCGGTCTCGGCGACCTGGGCCATGCCCTGGGCGCTGGCGACCGTCGACTGGTACCAGACGTCGTCGTCGACGAAGTAGCGCTCGCGGCGGCGCTCGTCACGTTCCCGGCGGATGAGGCCCTGTCCTTCCAGGAACGCGATCGCCTTGGAGACCGACGCCGGGCTGACCTGGAGGTGCTGGACGAGCTCGGACGCGGTGACGCTGCCCGCGTCGGCGATGAACAGGCAGGTCAGCACGCGGGCCATCATCTTGGGCAGGCCCTGTCCCATCATCAGCGTGGTGAACGTCTCCTCGTACTCACGCACGGCCTCGTCGTCGCGACCGTTGCCCTGCACCGGCGCTCCCTGCCGTCGGGGCAGCACCTGGCTGCGCCGGCGGGCGCGGCGTTCGGTGGCGCGGTGGGCCAGGTCGGCGCGGTAGGCGGTGGGCCCGCCGTTGCGCATCACCTCCCGCGTGACCGTCGAGGTGGGCCGGTCGAGCCGCCGGGCGATCTCCGCGTAGGCGAGGCCGTCGGCCAGCCCCAGCGCGATCTGCTGACGTTCCTGCTGGGTGAGTCTGCCTCCCGGCACCGCGGATCTCCCATCGTGTCTGCTGTTGGGTCAGCGTAGCGTTCGGCGCCATGCCAATGCAACGCCATCGCTTCCCGTCATTGCATTAGCTTCAGGCCGGTTGCAACGAGATCTCGCCTTTATGGTGCAGCTATGCCAGTCCTGCGCAACGAATGTGTTGCCAGTTTTGCGAACGCAACGTAGCGTTTCCGTTGTCAGAAACAACGTAGAAGGAGAACACGATGCAGACGTTCGACACCCCCGCCGCGATCGCCGCCGTCCTGGACATCCCCGCCGGACGCATCCAGGTCATCGCCGCCGACCGGACCGACACCACCGTCGAGGTCCGGCCCGCCGACACCGCCAAGAGCCGCGATGTGAAGGCCGCCGAGCAGACCACGGTCGCGTTCGGCGACGGCGTCCTGCGGGTCACCGCTCCGGCGGAGAAGAACCAGCTCTTCGGCGCGTCCGGAGCCATCGAGGTGACGGTCCGGCTGCCCGCCGGCTCCCGGGTCGAGGCGAAGGCGTGCGCCGCCGAGTTCCGGGGCGTGGGACGGCTCGGCGACGTCGCCTGCGAGGGCGCGCACGGTGTGGTCAAGATCGACGAGGCGGCGAGCGTGCGGGTGGCCGCCCACGCCGGCGACGTCACGGTCGGCCGCCTCACCGGCCCCGCCGAGATCAGCACCCAGCAGGGCGACATCCACATCGTCGAGGCCACCTCCGGCGCGGTCGTGCTGCGTACCCAGATGGGCGACGTGACGGTCGGCGCCGCCCACGGAGTCTCCGCCTCCCTGGACGCCGGCACCGGCTACGGCCGGATCCACAGCGCGCTGACCAACACCGACGGCGCCGCCGCCGGCCTGACCATCCACGCGACCACCACCCACGGCGACATCACCGCCCGCAGCCTGTGAAGAAGGAGACATCAGCCATGAACAGCACTTCCTCGACCGCTTCGCAGTGGACCGGCATGGTGCCGGTGGACGACACGGCGCTGGCCGTGACCGACACCGGCGGGCCCGGCATCCCGGTGCTCTACCTCAACGGCCAGTTCGCCACCCAGGGATACTGGCGGCGCGTCATCGCCGAGCTCGGGCCCGGGTGGCGGCACATCACCTACGACGAGCGTGCCCGCGGCCGGAAGTCGCAGCGTTCGGCGGACTACTCCTTCGCGGCCGCCCTGCGCGACGTCGACGCCGTCCTCGCGGCCCGGGGCGTCGACCGGGCGCTGCTGGTGGGCTGGTCCTACGGGGCGTACGTCGGGGCGCACTGGGCCAGCCGGAATCCGGACCGGACCCTGGGCGCGGTGCTGGTCGACGGAGCGTTCCCGTACGACTGGCTCGATGAGGCCATGGAGCAGCGGATCCGCACGATGTTCCGCCGGATGGGCTGGTTCACGCCGCTGCTGCGCCCGACCGGCCTCATCCCGCGGATGACCGCCGACGAGCAGGCCACCAGCAACATCGAGATCGGCCGGATCTCCCGGGAGCGCGAGCTGGGCCCCGTGCTGGACGCCATCGCCGTCCCGACGCGATACGTGATCGCCTCCGGGACGTCACTCGGCAGCCGCGGCGACGAGCAGGAGCGGATCCGCGCCGGCCTGGACGCGGTGCTCGCCCGCAACCCGCACATCAAGGTGAGCGCGAAGGTCGCGAGCAACCACGGTGCGATCCTGCGCAAGGACTTCGGCGCCATCGCCGGCGCCGTGCGCGAGGTCGCCGCTCTCGACCGCTGACGGCACGACCGCCTGATCGCGGAGCAGCCCCGGCCCCGGCCGGGGCTGCTCGCGTTCACCGGAGCCGCCTACCGGATCGTGCCGCCCGGTTCTGGTGGCGGCTCGCCTCCGGCCGCGGGTGCCGCACCAGCCGGGTCCAGGCTGGCCAGCCGGTCGGACAGGAATACGCGTTCGGCTTCGTTCGCTGTCAGCTCCAGCGCCGCGCGGTACGCCTCGCGGGCTTCGGCCGCGCGGCCCGCCCGGCGCAGCAGGTCCGCCTTGACGGCCGGCAGGTACTGGTAGCCCGCGAGGCTCGCCTCCTGCTCCAGCCGCTCGATCACGGCGAGCCCGGCCGAGGGTCCGGCGACCATCGCCAGCGGCACGGTGCGGTTCAGCGCCACCACGGGTGAGGGCCAGACCTCCAGCAGCCTGTCGTACAGCGCCACCAGCTGCGGCCAGTCGGTCGCCGCGTACGAGGGCGCCTGCGCGTACAGCGAGGCGATCGCCGCCTGCAGCACGTACCGTCCCGGCCGCCCGTGCCGCAACCCGCTCACGATCAGGTCATGGGCCTCGGCCATGGCGCCGCGGTCCCAGCGCGCGCGGTCCTGCTCCTCCAGCCGCAGCAACCGGCCCGCGGCGTCGACCCGGGTGGCCCGCCGCGCATCGGTCACCAGCAGCAGGGCCAGCAGCCCCCGGACCTCGGGCTCGTCCGGCATCAGCTCGTGCAGCACCCGGGCCAGGTGCAGGGCGCGGTCGACCAGCTCGGCTCGCACCAGGCCGGGGCCCGACGGGGCGGTGTGCCCCGTGGTGAACAGCAGATGGATCACCCCGAGCACCGCGCGCAGGCGCTCGGGAAGCTCCGCCGCACGCGGCACCCGGTAGGGGATGCGGGCACCGGAGATCTTCTTCTTCGCCCTGGTGATGCGGGCCGCCATCGTCTGCTCCGAGACCAGGAACGCCCTGGCCACCTCCGCCGTGGGCACCCCGCACATCAGCCGCAGCGTCAGCGCCGTCTGGGAATCCTGCGCCAGCGCCGGATGGCAACAGGTGAAGATCAGCCGCAGCCGCTCGTCGGGGACGGCGTCGTCGGGAGCCTCGTCGTGCTCTGCGAACAGCCGGTCCACGGCCGCGTCCTCCACTGCCTCTTCGGGCTCGACCAGGAGCGGCAGCTTCGCTCGGAATGTCCGTTCCCGCCGGATGGCGTCCACCGCGCGCCGCTTGGCCGCCGCGGTCAGCCACGCCGCCGGGTTGTCGGGGACACCGTCACGGACCCAGCTCCGCACGGCCGCGGCGTACGCCTCCTGGACGCACTCCTCCGCCAGGTCCAGATCCCCGGCCACGCGCAACGTCGCGGCGAGCACCAGGGCCCACTCACGACGGTGCGCGTCGACGATCGCCGCCTCGACAGCCGCCTGGTCCATCAGGCCCGGCGCTCCACGACGCCACCGGAGGCGATCGGCCGGACCTCGACCCCGCCACCCTCCTGGCAGGCCGGGTTCAGCCGCGCGATCGCCAGCGCCGCGTCCAGATCCGGCGCCTGCAGGATGTAGAACCCGGCCACGATCTCCTTCGTGTCCACGAACGGACCGTCGGTGACGACATCGCCCCGCACCGAGGTCGCCAGGTCGCGGGGCGTCAGCGCGTACGCCGCCACCATCGCGCCGGTGCGCTCCAGCTCCTCGGCGTGCCGGTCGTACGCCTCGGTGTCGGCGGCGCGGGCGTCCGGGCGGTGAGCGGAGTCGTTCGCGTAGATCAGAACGGCGTACTGAGCCATGATGAGCTGCCTTCCTGCTTGCCTGTATCGGTCGGTACGCCATCACGTCGAACGCCCCGCGCGAATTCGACAGACTGTACGACAAGATCTTTTCAACCGACGCGAACTCGCTCGCCCGTGGACGTCGGCTCGGCTGCCTCAGACGCCTGCCAGCGCCTGCGTCGGCGTGAGCCGGGCCGCCCGCACCGCGGGGTAGAGTCCCGCGACCGCGCCGATCAGCAGCGTCGCGGCGAACCCGCCCGCCGTCGCCCACAGCGGCACCACGGCCGGCCAGCCCTGCATGGTCGCGTACCCGCCGGTCACCGCGACGCCGATGCCCAGGCCGCCGAGGCCGCCGAGTGCGGACAGCAGCAGCGACTCCACCAGGAACTGCAGCAGGATCTGGCCGCGGGTCGCCCCGAGCGCCCGGCGCAGGCCGATCTCCGACCGGCGTTCGAGCACCGAGATCACCATCGTGTTGGTGACGCCGATCCCGCCGACCAGCAGCGCCACCGCGCCGAGGCCCAGCAGCAGGCCGCTGAACGTGTGCTCGGTGATCGTCCTGGCGGCCAGCGCGTCGGACGGCCGCGAGACCAGCACCTCGTTCGGCGCCCCCGGTTTCACGGTGCGCGGCAGGGCCCGGCGCACCTCGACCACCGCGTGCTCCGCCGTACGCGTGTAGACGGTCGTCGGGTGCCCGTCGAAGCCGAGGTAGTCCGTCGCCGCCGACCAGCCGACGAACACGGCCCGGTCCAGCTCCTCGGCCAGCGGCACCGGCGCCAGCACGCCCACCACGGTGAAGCGGTGGCTGCCGAGCACGACCTGCGGCTGAGCCGCCACGTCGTCGATGCCGAGCCGCTGCGCCGCGGTCCAGCCCAGCACGGCGGTCGGGAAGTCGGCGGTGGGCAGGCTCAGCCAGCGTCCGCGCACCGGGCTGAGCCCGACCGTCTCCGGCAGGTCGAGCCGGCCCGCGTACACGGTGAGGCTGCCGGTCTGCGCGGGGTGCACGTGCTCGTTGCGGTACGCGTACACCTCCGGCAGCCGTCCCACCGCCGACACCGACTCCACCGCCGCGATCCTCGCGATCATCGGGATCGCCTCGTCCGGCAGCTGCGCCGGCCGGTCGTCCGCCGTCCTGCCCGGCTCGACGGTCAGCAGGTTGGTGCCCAGGTCGTCCAGCCGCCGGTCCAGCTCGGCCCGGCTGGAGCCGGAGATGCCGACCACGGCGATCATCGCGGCGATGCCGATCGCGATGCCGAGCGCGGACAGCGACACCCGCAGCCGGCGCGACCTCAGCCCGGCCGCGCCGACCCGCAGCACGTCACCCGGCGACAGCCGCCCGGGGCGGGGCGGGGCGCTCACGCGGTCGCCCCGATCGGCGCGGCGGGCGCGACCACGCCGGGTTCGCCCTCGTCACGCACGATGCGCCCGTCGCGGACCTCCACCCGCCGCGGCAGCCGTGCCGCCAGCTCCCGGTCGTGGGTGATGACCACGACGGTGGTGCCGGCCGCGTTCAGCTCCGTCAGCAGGCCCAGCACGGTCTCCCCGGAGGCGGAGTCGAGGTTGCCGGTGGGCTCGTCGGCCAGCAGCAGCGGCGGATCGCCGATCAGCGCGCGGGCGATCGCCACCCGCTGCCGCTCACCGCCGGACAGCTCGTGCGGGCGGTGGCGCAGCCGGTGGCCCAGGCCGACCCGCTCCAGCGCGGCGTCGGCCCGCCGCAGCCGCTCCCGGACGGCCACACCGGCGTAGAGCAGGCCGTCGGCGACCGCCGCCCGCACCGCGACGCCCGGGGTCAGGTGGAACTGCTGGAAGACGAAGCCGATCGTGGCGGCCCGCAGGCCGGACAGCTGCCGGTCGGACAGGGCCGCCACGTCGTGCCCGCCGACGCGGACCCGGCCGCCGGTGGGGCGGTCCAGCGTGCCGATCAGGTTGAGCAGGCTGGACTTGCCCGACCCGGAACGCCCGACGACCGCGACCGCCTCGCCGTATCCGATGTCGAGGCTGACCCCGCGGACGGCCCGTACCCCGCCGGGGTAGGTCTTGGTGACGTCCGTCAGCTCGACCACGTTCACTGCGCGACCCCCACGGTGACGCCCTCGGCGATGCCGTCGCCGCTGATCTCGACCTTGCCGCCGGCGAACAGCCCCGTCTGCACGGGCACGATCCGGCTGGTCGCGCCGTCACGCAGCTCCACGCCGTAGCCACGCTCGCCGATGGCGAGCAGTGCCTGGATCGGCACGACGAGCACGCCGGCGCGTTCGGCGGTGACGAAGCGGACCGTCACCGGCCCCGGCTCCGGCTCGGCCGCGGCCGTCAGGGCCAGCTGCACGGTGACCTTGGGTGGCCCCTGAGCCGGCGAGGGGTCCGCGGGCGTGCCGTCGACGGCGGTCACCTCGCCGAGCACGGTCGCCGCCGCCGGCGTGCCGTCGGGCAGGGTGACCGTGGCCTTGGTGCCCTTCCTGACCAGGCCGGGCGGGGTGGCCGGCACCCGCGCGGTGACGATCAGGGTGGTCGGGGTGGCGGTGAGGACGTCGCCGGCGGCCGCCGCCCCGAGCCGGGCCGTCTGCGCGGCGATCCGCAGCGCACCGGGCGCGACGATCACGTCCGCCGGCGCCACGGTGCCGGTGACGGGCAGCCCCAGGTCCTGCTGCCACCGCTTGACGGCGGCCGCGGTCGACGCGGAGTACGCGGTGTCGGCCTGGAAACCGGTGTACTTCAGCGCGGCCAGGTTCGCTTCGAGCTGCGCGACGTCCGGGCCGCGGACCCCGTCGGCGAGGACCCGGTAGAACGGCAGCCTGCCGTAGAGCAGCACGATCGGGTTGTTGTCCGCGCGCAGCAGCGGCTGTCCGCGCCGCACCGTGCTGCCGGCCGCCGCGAGCCAGGTCAGGGTGCCGGCCGCCTTGGACGTGACCGCCGACGGCCGGCCGTGGCCGATCTCGCCGTCGACGACCATGGCCGCCGTGATCGTGGACCGCGTGACCTGGACCGTGCCGATGGTGGGCGCGCCGACGGGGCGGTCGTCCCCGCCCCTGAAGACCCCGGTGGACATCGCCGCCGCCGCCGCGAGCACCGCGGCGGCGGCGACACCGAAGAGCACCCGGCGCCAACGGGCGCTCATCCGGCCGTCCCGAGTGCGGCCTCGCTGCTGTCCGGATTGCAGATCTGGTACGCCGCCCGGACCGCGGGCTGCTGCATCGTGGCCCGGTGCGCCTCCTTCTGCCGGCGCGCGGTGGCCCCGTCGATCGGGGCGGGGTTCGGATCGGGGTCGGGCCAGTCCGGCACGCCGTTCTCACGCATGCACGCCGCGATCCGCCGGCCCTCGCGCAGCTGCTCCTCGGTCGGCTTGGGCGGCGTGTCCTTGACCGGGGGGTCCAGCGCGGGCCACTTCTGGAAGCACTCGACCAGTTCGGGAGTCAGCTCGCCTTCGGGCAGGCCCGCGAACTCCGCCATGTTGTCGTGACCGAGGTAGCGCACCTCGGGCAGACCCTTCTCGTTCAGGCACGTCGCGAGGTTCTGCTTCTGCCTGTCGTAGGCGTCCCACAGCCCGGCGGCGCCGGAGTCCGCCTCGCCGGTGGTCTCCGGCCCGCCCGGCCCGCACGCGGTCAGCACCGCCACCAGCAACGGCGCGCAGGCCGCCAGTGCCGCGTACCGGATGCCACGCCCTGCACGGCGGCCCGCACGTCTGCCGTCGATCGGCATCTGATCTCTCCTTCGGACCTGGGTTTCGCATACGACGTGTCCGTTGCGGACCGTCACCGCATGCCTGTGCCGGACGCCGGAGGGTTCACCGGCGTCTCGGTACACAGTCCACCAAAGTCGTTGTTATAGGGCGGTTAGCGGATTTCCACACATCCCACTAACATCGCCCGCGGTTGATCGGCCGCTGGTCGCGGGTTCATGCCCGCGGGGCGTCACCGCGGGGCAGGATCACGCGCACGGACAGGCCGCCGTCGGGACGCGGGATGGCCAGCGCGTCGCCGCCGTGGGCCTGGGCGACCGCCCGCACGATGGACAGGCCCAGCCCGCTCCCCCGGGCCGAACCCACCCGGTCGGTGAGCCGGCGGAACGGCTCGAACAGCACCGGCACCTCCGCCGGCGAGATCAGCGCGCCCGTGTTGGTCACGATGAGCTCGGCCTGCCGGGGCTCGGCGAGGGTCTGCACCCGCACGAAGCCGTGGGCGTGGTTGTAGCGGACGGCGTTGTCGACCAGGTTGCGGATCAGCTGCTCCAGCAGGGTCGGGTCGCCGACCACCGGCGCCTCCTCCAGTTGCGCCTGGACCTGCACCCGCTGCTGCGCGGCCGCCTTCGCGGCGACGTCGAGCGCGTGCCCGGCCAGTTGCGCCAGGTCGACCGGTCGCCGGTCGGTGACCGCCTCGTCCGCCCTGGCCAGCGTGAGCAGCGAGTCGATCAGCCGTTCGTGGCGCTGGTTGACCGCGAGCAGGTTCTCGCCGAGCCGCAGCACCTGCGGCGAGCTGTCCGGGCGGGCCATCGCCACGTCGAGCAGGGTGCGGTTGAGCGCGATCGGGGTCTTCAGCTCGTGGGCGGCGTTGGCGATGAACCGGCCCTGCCCCGCGAACGCCTCGTCGAGGCGGTCGAGCATGCTGTCGAACGAGTCGGCCAGGCTCTTCACCTCGCTGGGCGGGCCGGCCAGCTCGATCCGCCGGTGCAGGGTGCGCCCGGCGATCCGGTGCGCCGTCTCGGTGATCATGTTGAGGGGACGCAGCAGCCGCCCCGACAGCCACCAGACCCCCGCGGTCGCCGCGACGCATACCGCCAGCAGGGTCAACCCTCCCTTGACCAGGAGGTTGTCGCGCATCGAGGCCATGATGACCTGCTTGGAGACCTCGTCGGCGGAGACCACGTTGGCCACCCACGGTTCCGTGCTCGGGCTGTACTTCTCCAGCTTGCGCGCGAAGACCACCGACAGGCTGTAGTCCATGGTGTTGTGGACCAGGATCATCACGCCGCCCAGCACCACGCTGCCCGCGAGCAGGAACATCAGCCCGAACAGGAGGGTGTGCCGCACCCGCAGGCTGCCGCGCCAGGAACCCGTCACGGCAACAGCTGCGGGCCGAGCCGGACCTCCGGCCGCTCCGGCTGCCCCAGCGCCCGCACCCGGGCCACCAGCTCGGCGAACGCGAACGGTTTGGCCAGGTGGTCGTCGGCGCCCAGGCTCAGCCCGGCGGCCCGGTCGGCGGCGGAGACGAAGACGGTGAGCATCAGCACCCGCACGCCGGTGCCCGCCGCGACGACCCTGCGGCACACCTCGGCACCGTGCGCCCAGGGCAGGCCCAGGATCAGCACGTCGTATCCGCCGGCGGCGAGCTTGTCCAGCGCCCCGGCACCGTCGTGCGCGGTGTCCACCGCGAACGCCCGCTGCCGCAGCCCCTCGGCGATGGCCGCGGCCATCAGCTCCTCGTCGTCCACCACCAGCACCCGCATACACCCTCCTCGGCCGACCGCTGTGCGCAAGTATCCGCAGGTCGCGTTAGCCGGCGGTGAACGATTTCGCTCACGCGCGGCTAACACGCCGCGGGCCTGTCACCGGCCGAGGGCGGACCGCGTCGACTCGATAGGGTGAGTGATGTGCCGGCCGGGCCGTCGCGGCGAGGACCGTGACGCGGGGCCGCGGCGCCGATTCACTCACCTCCGGCGCGTACCCGGGAAAAAGCCGAAGAGCGCGAGGTCGACCGACACCTGTATCCGCCGGGCCATGCCGGTAAACCTGTTTGTGGGCAGAATCATCCGAAAGAGTGTGCACGATCGTCATGAGACGATGGCACCCTTCTCGGATGACTGGATTTCTGAGCCGGGCGCAGCGTCGGGGTCTGTGGGCCGCGTTCTTGCTGATGGCAGCGTACGCGCCGTTCACCGCCTGGCTGTCTGACGACGACACGTGGTTCCTGAGCATCGTCGTCGCGGGCCTGGTCGCCACGGTCCTGATCGCCGACGACGCGCAGCGCGGCTCCCGCCGCGTCAGCCGCGACTGACGGCTCGCGACTCGGGTCCGGCGCACCCCGCCATGACGACGCCGGGGCCGGGACGTCGTCGTCCCGGCCCCGGCATCACCCGAGCTGTGTCCTACACCGTGCTGGGTCCTACACCGTGCTGCGGCCGCGCACACCGGCGAGCAGCGCGACGCCGAGCGCGGCGAGGCCGATCTGGAAGACCAGCTCGATCCAGTCGATGCCATCGGTGACGGCCACGCCCACGGCCTGCGCGAGCGCGGTGCCGATCAGTGCGGCGACGATGCCGACCACGATGGTCAGCCAGATCGGCAGGCCCTGACGGCCGGGCACGACCAGTCGCCCGAGCGCGCCGATGATCAGACCCACGATGAGAGCCGAGATGATTCCGGCGACAGTCATGAC
>NZ_JBFAOU010000086.1:0-33079 GCF_040675365.1 Catellatospora sp. NPDC049609
GGCGGGTCACCCGGACGCGCCGGGCGTGCCGCTGCTGACGGGCCGCACGATGGTCACACGCCGCTCCACCGCCCCGTCCCGTCCCCGAGGTGGTCCCCACCATGACAGTGATAGTCGGCCAGCTGTTCACCGGCGTCAGCATCGGCGCGGTGCTGCTGCTCATCGCGCTCGGCCTGGCCCTGACCTTCGGCCAGATGAACGTCATCAACATGGCGCACGGCGAGTTCATCATGGCCGGCGCCTACACCACGTACGTGCTCCAGCAGACGATCACCGACGCGGGTGTGTCCCTGCTCGTCGCGATCCCGATCGCGTTCGCGGTCGCCGGGGCGATGGGCGTGCTGCTGGAATGGGCGCTGATCCGCCGCCTCTACACCCGCCCGCTGGACACGCTGCTGGTCACCTGGGGCGTCTCGCTGATGCTGCAGCAGCTGGCCCGCGACATCTTCGGCGCGCCCAACGTGCAGACCAAGGCACCGGACCTGCTCACCGAGAGCACCTCGCTCGGCGCCGACCTCAGCATCGCCAACAGCCGCCTGTTCATCCTCGGCCTGGTCGTGCTCGCCGTCGCCGCGCTCACCGCCGCGCTCAAGCTCACCCCGCTGGGGCGGCGCATCCGGGCCGTGGTGCAGAACCGCGACCTGGCCGCCGTGTCCGGCATCCCCACCGGCCGGGTCGACCGGCTCACCTTCTTCATCGGCTCCGGGCTGGCCGGCGTCGCCGGGGTCGCGCTGACCCTGCTCGGCCCGATCGGCCCGACCATGGGCACCAACATCATCATCGACGCCTTCCTCGTCGTCGTGGTCGGCGGCATCGGGCAGCTCAAGGGCAGCGTGATCGTCGCGTTCACGCTCGGCATGCTGCAGGCGATGGTCGAGTACCTCACCACGCTCAGCGTCGCCAAGGTGATCGTGTTCATCGCGATCGTGGCGTTCCTGCAGTGGCGCCCGCAGGGCCTGTTCACGTTGCGCACCAGGAGCCTGGCATGAAAGCTCTCACCGAGATGAACCCGCGCGTGCGTGCCGGGCTCGGCTTCGCGCTCGGCGCGCTGGTGCTGTTCGCCGCCGCGCCCGCGCTGCTCAGCGACTTCCGGCTCAGCCTGCTGGCCAAGTACCTCTGCTTCGCCATCGTCGCCGTCGGCATCGGACTGGCCTGGGGGCGCGGCGGCCTGCTCACCCTCGGGCAGGGGGTCTTCTTCGGACTCGGCGGCTACGCCATGGCCATGCACCTCAAGCTCGCTGACGCAGGTCCCGGCAACATGCCCGACTTCATGGAGCTGTACGGGCAGCTCGACGAGCTCCCCGCGTGGTGGGCCCCGTTCGCGGACCCGGCGTTCGCGCTGGCCGCGACGGTACTGCTGCCCATGCTGGTCGCGTTCGGGCTCGGCACGCTGGTGTTCCGGCGGCGGGTGCGCGGGGCGTACTTCGCCATCCTCAGCCAGGCCCTGGCCGCCGCCATGGTGATCCTGCTGATCGGCCAGCAGGGCACGACCGGCGGCACCAACGGCCTCACCGACATCGACGGCTTCTTCGGCTACGACCTCGACGACCCGGTCAACCAGCGGATGGTGTACTTCATCATCGCCGCCGTCCTGCTCGGGCTGCTCGCGCTGACCCGGCAGCTGATGCACTCCCGCTACGGCGAGCTGCTGGTCGCGGTCCGCGACTCCGAGGAGCGGGTGCGCTTCCTCGGCTACAACCCCGCCAACGTCAAGCTCGTCGCGTACGTCGTCGCCGCCGGGATGGCGGGCCTGGCCGGGGCGCTGTTCGTGCCCGCGGTCGGCATCATCTCCCCCGCCCTGATCGGCATCGTGCCGTCGATCGAGTTCGTGATCGGTGTGGCCGTGGGCGGCCGGGCGGCGCTGCTCGGCCCGGTGCTCGGCGCCGTCGCCGTGGCATGGGCGAAGACGGCGCTGTCCGAGCGCTTCCCCGGCACTTGGACCTACCTGCAGGGCGCGATGTTCGTGCTGGTCGTGGCCTTCCTGCCGGGCGGCCTGGCCTCGCTGTGGGGCATGGTCCGGCGGCGGCGCGAGACCGCGCCCGCACCGGCACCGGCACCGGAGAAGGAAGCGCCGGTCCTGGTGAAGGGAGCGGCGTGAGCGAGCACCGGACGACGGCATGCGGCATCGGGAAACCGGTGGGCGCTGAGGGAAGGGGCACCGCATGAGCGGGACGGCAGGCGGCCTGACCATTCGCGGGCTGCGGGTGGTGTTCGACGGGTTCGTCGCGGTGGACGGGGTCGATCTCGACGTCGCGCCGGGCGACATCCGGTTCCTCATCGGGCCGAACGGGGCCGGCAAGACCACGCTGGTCGACGCGGTCACCGGGCTGGTCAAGGCGAGCGGCTCGGTGCGCTTCGGCGAGCGGGAGCTGCTGGGCCGGGACGTGCACCGCATCGCCCGGCTGGGCGTGGGCCGCACCTTCCAGACGGCGGCGCTGTTCGAGGAGCTGACGGTGCTGCAGAACCTCGACATCGCGGCGGGCGCCGGGCGCGGCCCGTGGACCATGCTGCGCCGCCGCGGCGCGGTGCCCGACGACGTGGCGCAGGCCCTGGAGGCGATCGGCCTGGCCGACCGCCGGGACGCGCTGGCCGGCACCCTCGCGCACGGCCAGAAGCAGTGGCTGGAGATCGGCATGCTGCTGGTGCAGGACGCCCGGCTGCTGCTGCTCGACGAGCCGGTCGCCGGGATGAGCCACGAGGAGCGCGAGGCCACCGGCGAGCTGCTCGGCAAGATCGCCGCCGACCGCACCGTCGTCGTCATCGAGCACGACATGGACTTCCTGCGCCGCTTCGCCCGCACCGTCACCGTGCTGCACGCCGGGAAGGTGCTCAGCGAGGGCACCGTCGCCCAGGTGCAGGCCGACCCGAAGGTGCAGGAGGTGTACCTCGGCCACCCGGCGTCGCACGAGGACGCCCCGGTGGCGCAGGGAGCGGAGGCGTGATGCTGCGCATCGAGGGGGTGCACGCCGGGTACGGGCGCAGCACCGTGCTGCACGGCGTGGACGTGACCGTCGACGACGGCGCGGTCACCGCCGTGCTCGGCCACAACGGCGCGGGCAAGTCGACGCTGCTGCGTGCCGCGATCGGCCTGCTCAAGCCGCGTCAGGGCATGGTGCTGTTCGGCGGCGAGGACGTCACGAGGCTCGCCCCGCACGAGCGGGTGGCGCGCGGCATGGCGTACGTGCCGCAGGGCCAGCAGTGTTTCCCGCACCTGACCACGGCGGAGAACCTGCAGCTCGTCGCCGACGGCCGCCGCGGTGGCAAGGAGGCGCTGGCCGAGGCGCTGGACCTGTTCCCCGCGCTGCGCGGGCTGCTGCGCCGCCGGGCCGGGCTGCTGTCGGGCGGTCAGCGCCAGCAGCTCGCCATCGCCCGCGCGCTGATCACCCGGCCCAGGCTGCTGCTGCTCGACGAGCCGACCGAGGGCATCCAGCCCAACGTGGTCGCCGAGATCGAGCAGGCGGTGCTGTCCCTGGCCGGGGGCGGGCTGTCGGTGCTGCTGGTCGAGCAGCACCTCGGCTTCGCGCTGCGCGCGGCGCACCGCTACCACGTGCTCGAATCCGGCAGAGTGACCTCGTCGGGAGCGGGCGGCACCGCGGCCGTTCCCGCTGTCCGCGCTGCCCTCACCGTGTGAGAAGGACGGTCCATGTTCCTCACCCAGCATGAGCAGGAACGTCTGCTCATCCATGTGGCGGCCGACGTCGCCGAGCGGCGCCGTGCCCGCGGCCTGCTGCTCAACCACCCCGAGTCGGTCGCGATCATCACCCGTTTCCTGCTGGAGGGCGCCCGCGACGGGCGCACCGTCGTGGACCTCATGGACGCGGGCTGCCAGGTGCTGACCCGCGCGGACGTCATGCCCGGCGTCCCCGAGATGCTGAAGGAGGTGCAGGTGGAGGCGACGTTCCCGGACGGCACCAAGCTGGTGACGGTGCACCACCCGATCCGGTGATCCCGGGCGAGATCCTGTTCGGGGAGGGCCAGGTCGCGATCAACATCGACCGGCCGATCACCACCCTGACCGTGGTCAACACCGCCGACCGGCCGGTGCAGGTCGGCTCGCACTACCACTTCGCCGAGGCCAACCCCGGCCTGTCCTTCGACCGGGCCGCGGCCTGGGGGCTGCGACTGGCCGTGCCCGCCGGCACCGCCGTGCGCTTCGAGCCCGGCGTCACCCGCGAGGTCGAGCTGGTCCCGCTCGGCGGCCTGCGCATCGTCCCCGGACTGCGCGGCGAATGCGGAGGCGAACTGTGACCCCCGGGAGCACCGCACACCGGCCCGCACGAGGTGCGCGCGAGAGGACTGAGGCGCTGTGACGATCCTGGTCAGCCGGGAGCGCTACGCCGCGCTCTACGGCCCCACCACCGGCGACCGCATCCGGCTCGCCGACACCAACCTGCTCATCGAGGTCGAGGCCGACCACTGCGCCGGCGGCGACGAGGCCGTCTTCGGTGGGGGCAAGGTCATCCGCGAGTCGATGGGCCAGTCGCGGGTCACCCGCGCCCAGGGCGCCCTGGACACCGTCATCACCGGGGCGGTGATCCTGGACCACTGGGGCATCGTCAAGGCCGACATCGGCATCCGCGACGGGCGGATCGTCGCGGTGGGTCGCGCCGGGAACCCGGACACCATGCCGGGCGTACACCCGGATCTGGTCATCGGCCCGGCCACGGAGGTGATCGCCGGCAACGGGAAGATCGTCACCGCGGGGGCGGTCGACACGCACGTGCACTTCATCTGCCCGCAGCTGGTGCACGAGGCGCTGGCGGGCGGGGTGACGACGCTGGTCGGCGGCGGCACCGGCCCGGCCGAGGGCACCAAGGCCACCACCGTCACCGCGAACGCCTGGCACCTGGCCCGCATGCACGAGGCCCTCGACACGTTCCCGGTGAACGTGCTGCTGCTCGGCAAGGGCAACACGGTCTCGGAAGAGGCCATGTGGGAGCAGCTGCGGGCCGGTGCGGGCGGGTTCAAGCTGCACGAGGACTGGGGCACCACGCCCGCCGCGATCGACGCCTGCCTGCGCGTGGCCGACGCGTCCGGGGTGCAGGTGTCCATCCACACCGACACCCTGAACGAGGCCGGGTTCGTGCAGGACACCCTGGCCGCGATCAACGGCCGGGCGATCCACTCCTACCACACCGAGGGCGCCGGGGGCGGGCACGCACCCGACATCATCACGGTGGCGAGCCTGCCCAACATCCTGCCGTCGTCGACCAACCCGACCCGGCCGTACACCCGCAACACCCTGGCCGAGCACCTGGACATGCTGATGGTGTGCCACCACCTGAACGCGGCCGTGCCCGAGGACCTGGCGTTCGCGGAGAGCCGGATACGGCCGTCCACGATGGCCGCCGAGGACCTGCTGCACGACCTCGGCGCGATCTCGATCATCGGGTCGGACTCGCAGGCGATGGGCCGCATCGGCGAGATCGTGCTGCGCACCTGGCAGACCGCGCACGTGATGAAGGACCGGGTCGGCGCGCTGCCCGGCGACGGGCAGGCCGACAACAACCGCGCCAAGCGATACGTCGCGAAGTACACCATCTGCGCGGCCATGGCCAACGGGCTGGAGCACGAGATCGGCTCCGTCGAGCCGGGCAAGCTCGCCGACCTGGTGGTGTGGGATCCGGCGTTCTTCGGCGTGCGGCCGCACCTGGTGGTCAAGGGCGGCATGATCGCGTACGCGCAGATGGGCGACGCCAACGCGTCCATCCCCACCCCGCAGCCGATGCTGCCCCGCCCGATGTTCGGCGCGTACGGCGTCACCGCCGCGAAGACGTCGCTGGCCTTCGTCGCCCCCGCGGCGCTCGAAGCCGGGCTGGAGCTGGACATCAGGCGGGCCATGGTGCCGGTCGCGGACGTGCGCTCGCGGGGCAAGGCCGACCTGCCGCACAACGACGCCATGCCGCACATCGAGGTCGACGCCGACACGTTCACCGTCAAGATCGACGGCGAGGTGGTCGACCCCGACCCGCCCACCGTGCTGCCCATGGCCCAGCGGTACTTCCTGTTCTGATGCACTCCACCGCGTACCTGCTGCTGGCCGACGGGCGCTTCCCGTCCGGCGGCCACGCGCACTCCAGCGGCCTGGAGGCGGCCGTCGTGGCCGGCCGGGTCACCGACCTGGCCGGTCTGGCGGCGTTCCTGCGCGGACGCCTGTCCTACGCCGCCCCGGTCGCCGCCGCCTTCACCGCCGCCACCCACCTCACCGCGACGCGGTTGGGAAGGGCACCTTCCACCACGGAAAGCGATATGAAGGTGCCCTTCCTTACCCTCGACGCGGAGCTGGAGGCGCGGACGGTGTCGCCCGCGCTGCGGCTGGCGTCGCGGCGGCAGGGCAGGGCGCTGCTGCGGGCCGGGCGCAACACCTGGCCCAGCGAGCTGTACGCGCAGCTGCCCAGGCACCCGGACGGCCCGCACCAGCCGCTGGCGCTCGGCGTCACCACGGCCGCGGCGGGACTGTCCACGGAGGAGTCCGCGCACGTGGCCGCGTACGGCGTGCTGACCGGCCCGGCCAGTGCCGCGGTGCGGCTGCTCGGGCTGGACCCGTACCGGGTGCAGCACCTGCTCGCGGGCCTCGCGGGCGCCTGCGACGAGATCGCCGCGGCAGCGGCGGCCGTCGCCCACAAGTCACCGGAGGAGCTCCCGGCCCACGCGGCGCCGCTGGCCGACATCTCCGCCGAGATCCACGCCACCTGGGAGGTGCGTCTCTTTGCGAGCTGACCACGATTCTCGATACGCCGACCACGACGAGTCGGTCCCGCACACCCACCCCGAGCCGGGCGTCGACCCGCACCCGCCGCTGCCGGCGCTGGACCGCGCGGTGCGCATCGGCATCGGCGGCCCGGTCGGCTCCGGCAAGACCGCCCTGGTCGCGGCCCTGTGCCGGGCGCTGGCCGGTGAGCTGCGGCTGGCGGTGGTGACCAACGACATCTACACCACCGAGGACGCCGACTTCCTCAAGCGCGCGGGCGTGCTCGACCCGGAACGCATCCGCGCGGTCGAGACCGGCTGCTGCCCGCACACCGCGATCCGCGACGACATCTCCGCCAACCTCGACGCCGTCGAGGAGCTGGAGGAGGCGCTCGGCCCGCTGGACCTGGTGCTGGTGGAGAGCGGCGGCGACAACCTCACCGCCACGTTCAGCCGGGGCCTGGTCGACCAGCAGATCTTCGTCGTGGACGTGTCCGGCGGCGACAAGGTGCCGCGCAAGGGCGGACCGGGCGTCACCACCGCCGATCTGCTCGTCATCAACAAGACCGACCTCGCCCCGCTGGTCGGCGCGGACCTGGGCGTGATGGACCGCGACGCCCGCGCCCGCCGCGGCACCCTGCCGACGATCTTCCAGTCGATCGCCGAGGACCCGCACGCGAGCCAGGTCGCCGCCTGGGTACGCCACGTCGTCGCGCACAGCCGCGGCCACGAGCACGCCGGGGCGCACTGATGCGCGCGCTGGCCAGGATCGTCGCCGAGGCCGACGGCCGCGGCGGCACCCGGCTGGCGCGCCTGCGCGGCGAACCACCCCTGCAACTGCGGCACACCCCGGACGGCTCGCCGGTGGCGACCGTGCACCTGATCGGCAGCGCCGCCGGGCCGCTCGGCGGCGACGACCTGCGCATCGAGATCGAGGTCGGCGAGGGTGCCGTGCTGTGCGTACGCACCGTCGCCGCCTCGATCGCGCTGCCGGGGCGGGACGGGTCGCCGTCGCGGGTGTCCGTGACGGCGGCCGTGGCGGGCGGCGGTGAGCTGCGCTGGCTGCCCGAGCAGCTGGTGGCCGCGGCCGGGTGCCGGCACCTGGCGGTGTCCACGGTGGAGCTGGCCGAGGGCGCCCGGCTGCTGTGGCGGGAGGAGCTGGTCTGCGGCCGCCACGACGAGCAGCCCGGCGACGCGGTGATCAGCACCTCCGTCGGCTACGGCGGCGCACCCCTGCTGCGGCAGTCGCTCGCCGTCGGGCCCGGCACGCCGGGCTGGGACGGCCCCGCCGTGCTCGGCGGCGCGCGGGCGACCGGCAGCCTGCTCCACGTCGACCCGGCCGCCACACCCGGCAAGCCGGAGGTGCTCGGGCCGACGGCGGTACGCATGCCACTCGCCGGCCCCGCGACCCTGCTCAGCGCCACGGCCCCCGACGCCCACCAACTCCGCCGCCACCTCGAACCCCGAACCTGAGCCGACCGGCCCCGCCGGGCAGGTGCGGTTTCGGGGAAAGTGCACGCACGGCGGCGCTCTTTCGGCCGGTTTGCCTGAAACCGGGGCGGTCGGTCAGGTCGGCTACCGCAGCGACCCGGCGTTGTCCGCCGGGGTGCGGGGTCAGTGTGACGGAACGGGCGCCGCGGGGATGTGCGGTGGTGTCCAGTCCGCGTGGGCGGCCATCGAGCGCAGCGCGACCCTCGCCGGGGTCAGCCGCATGACCAGGTTGCGCAGGCCCTCGGCGACCGGGTTGTCGACCTGCTGCCCGAACCGGGCGGTCTGCAGCGCGGCGCGCGCCATCCGCTGGGTACGCGGACGCCGCTGCCGGTCGTACTCGGCCAGTGCCGCCACCGGGTCGGCCGCCGGGTCGCAGACGGCGGCGAGCACCACCGCGTCCTCGATGGCCTGGTTGGCGCCCTGACCCAGGTTGGGCACCATCGCGTGCGCGGCATCGCCGAGCAGGGCCACCGCGCCGTAGTGGTAGGCCGGGGTCGGCACCGCGAGGTGGTGGATGTCGGACCGGATGACCGCGGCCGGGTCGGTGGCGTCCAGCAGCGCGGTGATCGGCTCATGCCAGCCGCCGAAGCGGGCCCGGACCGCCGACATCTCGTCGGGCTCGGGGAAGCGCTCGCGGGCCGGGGCGGTGACGGCGCCGTACCAGTAGACGCGCCCGTCGCCCAGCGGGACCATGCCGAACTCGGCACCGTTGCCCCAGGTGATCGCGGTGGTCAGCGGGCCCTGCCACGGCTCGCGGGTCACGCCGCGCCACGCGGTCGTCCCGGAGTAGGCGGGCGGCGGCAGGTCGGGCCAGAGCCACGAGCGCACGACGCTGTTGATGCCGTCGGTGGCGACGACCAGGTCCGGCGTGCAGGTGACCGGCTCGCCGCGGTGCCGGTAGTGCACCCGCGGCGACGGGTCGGGGATGACCTCGGTGACCTCCGCGTCGGCGAGGGCCACCTCGGCGGGCAGCGCCTCGAGCAGGATCCGGTGCAGCGTGGCCCGGTGGATGCCGACGGCCGAGGTGCCGAGCAGCCGGAGCATCGCCTCGCCGTTCATGCGGGACACCCAGCGCCCGGCCGGCGTGCGGATGCCGCCGGAGGTGTCGCCCCGGCCGGCCTGCTGGACGGCGGCGCCGACGCCGAGCGCGTCGAGCCCGCGCAGCCCGTTGGCCATGAGCGTCAGGCCGGCACCGACCTCGGCGAACTCGGGGGCGCGTTCGAGCACGGTCACGTCCCAGCCGCGCCGTCGCAGGCCGATGGCCGCGCACAACCCGCCGATCCCCGCACCGATGACCAGAGCCTTTGCGCTGCTCATCGCGTCACCTCAACTTTCTACATCTGTAGAAGGCCATACTACACCCGTAGAAGGAGGGCACCATGTCCCGGTACGCCGTGATCACCGACGCCGCCATCGAGCTCGTGGCGGAGCTGGGCATGCGCGGCCTGACCCACCGCGCCGTCGACGCCCGCGCGGGCCTGCCGCCAGGCACCACCTCCGCGTACTACCGCACCCGCAAAGCACTCATCGAGGGGCTGGTGCGGCGCATCGCGGAGCTGGACCGCGCCGACCTGGAACAGAGCGCGCTGCCCGCCGACGCCGCCCCGACGTTCCCGCAGGTGCTGGGCCGGGCGGAGTTCGAACACCTGGCCGGCCAGATCGCCGGGGTCGTCGACCAGTGGCTGACCACCGGCCGCACGCGGACGCTGGCCCGCTACGCCTGCCTGCTCGAAGCGACCCACCACCCCGAGCTGCGCGGCATCCTCGAACACGGCACCGCCTCGCGCGCCCAGGCCCGCGCGCTGCTGGCGGCGGGCGGCGCCAAGGATCCGGACCAGGCCGGGGCGCACTTCGTCGCGTTCGTGGACGGGCTGCTGTTCGACCGGCTCATCGGTGCCGGCGCGCTGACCGCGCCCACCCCCGGCACGCCCGAGAGCCGAGCCGACCTCACCGCCGCCGCCCGCGCCCTGCTGTTCGCCCTGACCAGCCCCGACACGCCGTAGCACCCACGCGAGCGATGTCATACATGTCAAGTAGCGACCGGCGAGTCTTCGACTCCACCGTGAGACAGGTCGGCAACCGCCCGGTGGCAGACATGCGGATGCGGGACGAACCTCGCGCCCGAATGCTCGGTTCCCACGGCGGTTGAGCGGGCCGGCCTGCGGTCAGCCGCGGGCAGTGCCGGGCAGCACCAGGCCCGTCTCGTACGCGACCACCACCGCCTGGGCCCGGCTGGACAGTGCCAGCTTCGACATCAGCCGGTTCAGGTGCGTCTTCACGGTCGCCTCGCTCAGGAACAGCTCCCCGGCGATGTCCGCGTTGGACAGCCCGCGCGCCACCAGCCGCAGCACCTCCAGCTCGCGGCCGGTGAGCGGGGCCAGGTCGGGCACGTCGGCGCCCGGCGGCGCGGCGGACACGTGCGTCTCGATGAGCCGTCGCACGACCGACGGGGTGAACAGCATCTCGCCCCCGGCGACGGCGGCGATCGCCGCGAACAGCCGCTCCGGGCTGGTGTCCTTGAGCAGGAAGCCGCTGGCCCCGGCGCGCAGCGCCGCGTAGACGTACTCGTCGAGGTCGAAGGTGGTCAGGATGAGCACCTTCGGCGGCGCGGGGTCGCCCGCGGCGAGGATCTGCTCGGTGGCACCGATGCCGCTCAGACCGGGCATGCGGATGTCCATCAGGATCACGTCGGGGCGCAGCTCGGCCGCCAGGCGCACGGCCTGGTCGCCGTCGGCGGCCTGGCCCACCGCGACCAGGCCGGCCGTCGCCTCGATCATCGAGACCAGGCCCGCCCGGATCAGCACCTGGTCGTCGACCACCAGCACTCTGGTCACCGGCGGTCCTCGTCCAGCGGCAGGGTCAGGCGCACCTCGAAACCACCCTCCTGGCGGGGACCGGCCGACAGCGTGCCGCCGTAGATGCGGGCACGTTCCCGCATGCCGATGAGGCCGTGGCGGACCGTGTCCGGATTGGACTCTACCGGTGCCGGCGCGGCGCCCCGGTCGGTGACGGTCACCGCGAGCCGCTGCGGCTGCCAGCGCAGCAGCACGGTCGCGGCGGGAGGGTCGGCGTGCTTGAGCACGTTGGTGAGCGACTCCTGGATCACCCGGTACACGCACAGCCCGAGCCCCGACGGCAGCGGCACCTCGGCCCCCTCCGTCACCAGCTCGATCTCGGCTCCGGCCGTGCGCACCCGGTCGAGCAGGTCGGGCAGGCACTTCATGTCGGGCGCCGAGTCGAACGGGGCCTGCGCGTCGGCGTCGTCGGCGGCCACCCGCAGCACCGCCAGCAGGCGGCGCATCTCGGTCAGCGCCTCGTGCGCGGTGTCGGCGATCACGGTGAGCGCGCCGCCGGCCGTCTGCGGGTCGGTGGTCAGCACGTACCGGCCCAGCCCGGCCTGCACGGAGATCACCGACATGTGGTGGGCGACGACGTCGTGCAGCTCCCGGGCGATGCGCCGCTGCTCCTGGGAGACCGCCTGGTGCGCGCGTTCCTGCTGCTCGCGGCGCAGCCGCTCGGTGAGCGCGGCGAGCTGGCGCCCGCGCTCGGCCATCTGCCGGGTGCCGTCTCCGAAACCCCAGGCCACCAGCGTGAGAAACGTGACGATCATGAACCCGAACGGGCGCACCTGGTCGACCAGGACCCGCTGGGCGAACAGCAGCACGGCCAGGCCCAGCACGGCGGCCGGCACCGAGACGCGGCGCGGCCGCAGCTCCGCCACCTTGTGCACGGCCAGCGCGACGGCGAACGTCACCACCGAGTGGTAGTAGCCGAGGGCGAGATAGGCCGTGCCCGCCGCGCAGGCCAGCAGCAGCACGGTGACGGGGGCGCGGCGGCGCACGTACAGCGGGATGTTGAACGCGAGGATCAGCGCGACGGCCAGGCCGTCGGTCGGCCGCCACACGCCGCCGACCTCGTGCTCGAAGTTCCCGGCCCACAGCAGCGCCGCCAGCAGCAGCCAGGACACCAGGACGACGTCAGCTATCCGGCCCCAGCGCATGCGCCGACCGTAGCCGCGGCACAGGGAGCTGTCATCCACCGATCGCGATATCCGGACTACCGCGCTCGTTGCAGCACCGGGTCACGGCGGCGGCCGGGCGGAGGGACCCCGCCCGGCCGCCGGGGCTCGCCGATTCCCGGTCGCGCAGACGGGACGAGGCCGCCTACCCCAGAGGTTTACCCACGCCTACCGCGCAGGCTGGAAGCGGCGCGCCGCGAGCCGTCATACCGTGGCAGCGGGTGTCCGGCCGGTGGCCCGTCGCGACGACGTCCAGGACCGGGCGGTGGACGTCGTGACCCGACGGTGCGGACGAGGACCGCCGGACGGGGCGTCCCGGTGTACGGGCAACCACCCCGGCACCGGGACGTCCGAACGGTCACACGGCGACCGGCCGCCGGGACAGCGCGTCGGCCAGCGCGCCCAGCAGGCCGACGAGCTGGTCGCGCTCGGCCGCCGGCAGGGCGATCTCGCCGATGCTGTCGGCGATCCGGGCGGCGATGCGGTCGTGCAGCTGGCGGCCGCGCGGGCTGAGATAGGCACGGATGCGGCGCCGGTCCAGCGGGTCGACCCGCCGGTACACCAGGCTCTGCTCGACGAGCTGGTCGACGACCTTGGTCAGGGTGCCGGGCGGCAGGAACGCGGCGTCGGCCACCTCGGTCATCGGCCGCCCGCCCTCGGCGGCCAGCAACGACAGCACGCGCCAGGCCTCCGCGGAGCAGTCCTCGGCGCGCAGGATCGCCGACAGGCGCCGCTGCAGGAGCCGTTCGGCCTGGGTGAGCAGCTGGAGCAGGTCGGGACGCGGACCGGTGGGCGCTGCGGCGGACAATGCTCCTCCTCGGCCTGGTGGGCGTGATCGATGCTACAGAATGGCCACACCTCCGGGAACCGTATGGAGATCATGCGCGGCCCACGGGAACATGGGGCCATGCCCGTGCCGCCGCAGCGGTTGCCAGGCCTGGTCGTCCCCGGACAGCCCGGCCGCGCTACCGGCACCCTCGGCGAGACCCTGCACGTCGCGCTGGTGTTCCCGATGCAGGGACCGGCCGGCATCTTCGGCCCGACCTGCGAGCTGTGCGCGCAGCTCGCGGTCGAGGAGGTCAACCGCGGCGGCGGGGTGCTCGGCCGCGAGCTGAGCCTGGTGCCCGTCGACGGGGGTGCCCCGCCGGAGCGGGTCGCCGCCGAGGTGCAGGCACTGGTCGAGCTCGGCATCGTGCACGGGGTGACGGGCTGGCACATCTCGTCGGTGCGCCAGGCGCTCGCGCCGCGCGTCGCGCACCGCGTCCCGTACGTCTACACCGCGCTGTACGAGGGCGGCGAGCGCACCGAGGGCGTGTACCTGACCAGCGAGACGCCGGACGAGCAGCTGCTGCCGGCGATGCGGCTGCTGGCCGGGGAGCACCGGGTGCGGCGCTGGTTCATCGTCGGCAACGACTACGTGTGGCCGCGGCGCACGGCGGCGGCGGCGCACCGCTACGCCGTGGAGTCGGGCACGCAGGTGTGCGGGCAGGCGTTCCTGCCGTTGGGCGTGCACGGTTTCGGCGACGTGCTGCGCCGCATCGAGCACAGCCAGGCCGACGCGGTGCTGATGCTGCTGGTCGGCAACGACGCGGTGCGGTTCAACCGGGCGTTCGCGGCGCGCGGGCTGGACCAGCGCTGCCTGCGGCTGAGCACGCTGATGGACGAGAACATGCTGATGGCCAGCGGCGCGCACGCCACCCGCGGCCTGTTCAGCACGGCGGGGTTCTTCGCGACGCTGGTGACGCCGGAGAACCTCGACTTCCACGGGCAGTACGCCCGCCGCTTCGGGGTCGAGGCGCCGCAGCCGGGCAGCCTCGGCGAGTCCTGTTACGAGGGTGTGCTGCTGCTGGCCGCGCTGATCAACCGGGCGCGCACGCTGGACGTGCGGGCGATCGGGTCGGGTGCGGACGAGGTGACCTACGAGGGGCCGCGCGGGGCGATCGCGATGCGCCGGCGGCACGCCCGGCAGCGCATCTACCTCGCCGAGGCGGACCGGCTGGACTTCAACGTGCTCACGCAGCTGTGACGGGGGCGCTCGCGATCAGGTGGAACAGCCGCGCGGTGAGCGGGAACGGCATCCGGTCCGACAGCGCGATCTCCAGCCGCTCCAGCTCGGCGAAGAACGACGCGTCGTACTTGCGCTCGTCGTCGGGGATGTAGTCGCAGACCGAGCGGATGCCGTAGTGGCCGAGCACGCCCGCGCCGAGCCGGCGCAGCACGGTGGACACCTCGTCGGCGGTGCGCGGGTAGACCGGCGTGTTGAACGTGTGCGTGAACCGCTCCGCGGCGTCGAGCGACTCGTACGCGGCGGTCAGGTCCATGTCGCGGATCGCGGCCCGCATGGGCTCGGAGTGCGCGTTACCGGCGATCACGCTGAGCAGGCCGCCCTCGCGCAGCGGCGCCATCACGGTGGCGAGCGTGGCCTCCACGTCGGCCACGTACGGCAGCAGGTTGTGGCACAGCACCAGGTCGTACGCCGAGGGCTCGACGACGTCGCCGAGCTTGGCGACGTCGGACTCGATCACGGTGACCCGGTGCGCGACACCGGTCGACTCGGCCAGCGAGCGCGCCGACAGCAGCATCTGCGGCGAGTAGTCGACCAGCGTGACCTGGTGCCCGGCCGTCGCGTAGCGGACCGCCTCGACGCCGTTTCCGCCTGCCACGTCGAGGATGCGCAGCCGGCGTCCGTCGAGGTGGCGGGCGATGTTGTGCTCCGCCAGCGTGTAGCGCAACCGGCCCCAGGGCGCGTCCTGCCACTGCCGCCAGGCGGACACCTTGTCGTCGAACACGTCGCGGGTCACGTCGCTCATGCGTCCGACCGTAACGGAGGTTCAGCCCGCGGGCACTCCGGAACACGCACTTCCTTCGTACGGCGTAGACGACGGGCCCACCCGGACACTGCGCATCGGAATGATCACAGAATTCAGCACTGGTGGTCCCAGGCCGCGTAGTCGGCGGGGACCGCGGGACGCCAGGTCGCCCAGGCGCGGCCGGTGGCGTGCGCGGCGTCGACGAACGCCTCGGTGGCGCACCAGTCCCGCATCGTCTGCTCGCCGAGCATCGCGACCAGCGCCGCGGTCTGGGTGGCCTGTGCCCGCAGGGCGACGAGCTTGCGGTCGGCGAGCTCGCCGTCGAGTGCCAGGTGCAGGCTCAGCAGCTCGGGCGGGGTGCGGGCGGGCAGGCCGTCGGCGAGGAAGACGTCGAGGCGGTCGTACACGTGCTGCCAGCGGTGCAGGAAGTCGTCGGTGGTGGTGGCGTACAGCAGCCGGGCCTCGGGCGCGGCCAGCGCACGGGCCGCGGTCGCCCACCGGGAGACGGCCTGGTGGTCGGCGTGCCCGGTGAACCCGTCGGGCCCGAAGGTGAGGATCGTGTCCGGACGCACCTGCTCGATGATCGCGACGAGCCGCGCCACGGCGTCGTCGGCCGGGTGCTCGGCGCAGTCGCCGTCGGGCAGGCCGAGCACGTGGTGCTCGGTCACCCCGAGCACGGCGAGCGAGGCGCGTTGCTCGTGCGCCCGGACGGCAGCCAGCCGCGCCGGGGGCCACTGCGCCGGGTCGCCGGTGCCGCGCTCGCCCAGCGTCGCGGTCACGCAGACGACCCGGCGGCCGGCGTCGCGCGCCAGGGCCATGAGACCCGCCGACAGGTAGACCTCGTCGTCGGGGTGTGCCCAGACGCCGAGCACGGTGCCCAGCTCGGATACCTCGTGACGCATGTCGGGTGGAACCTTCCTCGGTGGTGCGGGGCCGGCGGGTGGGCCGGCCCCGCGGGGGGACGGTCAGACGGTGATCTCGTAGAGGATGTTGAACGGGTTGTCGATGTCGACCCGCTCGACCGTGCCGAACCCGGCCTCGGCGCACAGCTTGCGGGCGGTGTGCTCGTTGAAGCCGCAGGTGCCGAGCCCCGCCCCGTGCTGGGCCAGCGACGTGGTCAGGCAGAACAGCACGCTGATGCCGTAGAAGTAGGCCCCGAGCGCGCCCGCGTTGTCGGGCAGGTGGTGGCTGGCGTTGATGTCGAGGCAGACGTAGCGCCCGTGCGGGCGCAGCGCGCCGCGGATCACCTTCAGCATGCCGAGCGGGTCGGCGGCGTCATGGATCACGTCGAACGTGGTGATGACGTCGTAGTCGCCGGGGATGCCGGCCGACACGTCGCACACCTCGAACCGCACCCGGTCGGCGACCCCGGCGGCCTGCGCGGCCTCGCGCGCCGCCGCGACCGACTCGGGGTGGATGTCGAACCCGGTGTAGCGGCCCGCCGGGTACGCCTGCGCCAGGCTGATGAGCGCCCGGCCCCGGCCGCAGCCGACGTCGGCGACGTCCGCGCCGCGCTCCAGCGCCGCGTGCACCTGCGGCAGGGCGGGCAGCCACACGCCCGGCAGCAGGTGTTCGAACCAGCCGTCGGTGAAGCGTTCGAGCCCGCGCCACCAGTCCTGCGGGTACGCCGCCAGCGGCACGCCGCCGCCGTGCCGGAACGCGTCGGTGACCTGCCCGAGCACGCCGGTTAGCCCGTACAGGGCCTGGTGCAGGCCGCCGAAGTAGGCGGGCCCCGCGACGGCGAGCACGGGGACGTGCGCGGCGGGCAGCGTGAAGCGCTCGGTGTGCGGATCGTGCTCCAGGTATCCGTGCGAGGCCATCGACGACAGCCATTCGCGGACGTAGCGCTCGGCCGTGCCGGTGCGCCCGGCCAGCTCCGCGCTGGTCTGCGACCCCCCGTCGGCCAGGGCCTGCCAGAGCCCGAGCCGGTCGCCGATCGCGGCCATCGTGGTGACCATCCAGGCGCTGGTGTCGCCCATGACGCGGCCCGCGAAGGCCTCGACGTCGGACGCGCTCGCCGGTGCTGCGACGGACTTCGTTGCGGAAGTCATGATCGAGTCGCCTCCTATAGTGGTTGGTTGTGACGGTGGAACCGACTTCACCGATGTTGGCGGCGACACCTTGCGGCTGCCTTGCGCCGCGATTGCGGCGTGCGGTGCGCGGGCCGGGCGCCGCGGCGGGCGTGCGGGCATGAACTTCGGCGTGCTCGGCGCGCTGGCGGTGCGCTCCGGCGACCGCGCGGTGGAGATCGGCAGCCGGACGCAGCGGCTGCTGCTCGCGGCGCTCATCTCGCGGGCCGGCACGGTGGTCCCCGCCGACAGCCTGGTGGAGATCATCTGGGGCGACGACGCGCCCGCGAAGGCGCTGCCGTCGCTGTACACCTACGTCTCCCGGTTGCGCGGGCTGCTGCGCGCGGGCGGCGAGGACGTCCTGCTCACCCACCCGCCCGGCTACCTGCTGCGGATCGCGTCGGAGCAGACCGACGCGGGCCGCTTCGAACACCTGGTCGACCAGGCCCGCCGCGCCGCCGCGCACGACCCCGAGGCGGCCCTGGCCGCGCTGGACGAGGCGCTGGCGCTGTGGCGCGGGCCGGCCTACGCGGAGTTCGCCGACGAGGACTTCGCCCGGCCCGAGGCCACCCGGCTGGACGAGCTGCGCCTGGCCGCGATCGAGCAGCGCTTCGACGCCGCGCTGGCCCTCGGCCGCCACCCCGGCCTGCCCGGGGCGATCGAGGCGTACGCCGCCGAGAACCCGCTGCGGGAACGCCCCCGCGAGCAGCTCATGCTGGCGCTGTACCGGTGCGGCCGCCAGGCGGAGGCGCTGGCGGTGTACCGGGCGTTCCGCACCCGGCTCGACGAGGAGCTCGGCGTCGCACCGTCGGCGGCGCTGCGGGCGCTGGAGGCCGCCGTCCTACGCCAGGACCCCGCCCTCGACTGGACGCCGCCCGCACCGTCCAGGATGGACATGACCACGGACGTTTCCGACGCGGGCCGGGCGGACGTCTCGGGTGCAGGCGCGGCGGACGTCGCGGGTAAGGGCACCGTGCCGATGGAGGTGTCGAGCTTCGTCGGCCGCGAGGCGGATCAGGCCGCCGTGGCCGCGGCGCTGCGCGAGGGCCGCCTCGTCACGCTCACGGGCCCCGGCGGGGTGGGCAAGACCCGGCTGGCGACGCACGTCGCGGCCGACGCGGCGACCGAGCACGCCGATGGCGTGCGCTGGTGCGAGCTGGCGCCGCTCACCGACGGCGCGGGTCTCGGGCATGCCCTGGCCGCGGCCGTCGGCGCCCGGCAGCAGCCCGGCCTCGGCATCGACGAGTCGGTGCGGGCGTATCTCGCCACCCGGCACCTGCTGCTCGTCGTCGACAACTGCGAGCACGTGCTCGCCGACGCCGCGCGGCTCATCGAGTCGGTCGTCCGGTCCTGCCCCCGGGTCACCGTGCTGGCCACCAGCCGCACCGCGCTCGGCGTGCCGGGCGAGCGGATCCACCAGGTCGCGCCGCTGCCGGTGCCGGACGGCGACCCGGCCGGGGCCGCGGCGTCGCCCGCCGTGCGGCTGTTCGCCGACCGGGCCCGCGCCGTCCGGCCGGGCCTCGACCTGACCGGCGACAACCTCGCGCACGTCGCGCAGGTGTGCCGGCAGCTCGACGGGCTGCCGCTCGGCATCGAGCTGGCCGCGGCCCGGATCCGGTCGCTCAACCCCGCCGACCTCGCGGCCCGGCTCGGCGACGGGCTGCGGCTGCTGACCACCGCCCGGCCCACCGCCGTCGAGCGGCACCGCACCCTGCGCGCCGTCGTCGACTGGTCGTACGCGCTGCTCAGCCCCGCCCAGCAGCACCTGTTCGACCGGCTGTCGGTGTTCGCCGGCGGGTTCACCCTGGACGCGGCGGAGCGGGTCTGCGGCGAGGCGGACCTGCTCGACCCGCTCGCGGCGCTGGTCGACGGTTCGCTGATCAGCGCCGGGCCGACCGCCGGGCAGGTGCGCTACTCGATGCTGGGCCTGCTGCGGGCGTACGGGCGCGAACGCCTCGCCGAGCGCGGCGAGCTCCCGCAGGTCCACGACGCGCACGCGGCGTACTACGCCGCCACGGCCGAGGACGTCGGCACCCGGATGCGCGGGCCCGCCGAGGGCCAGTGCGTCGCCGTGCTGGACGCCGAGCTGGGCAACCTGCGGGCCGCCCACCGGTGGGCCGTCGACCGGCGCGACACCGGCGTCGCGATGCGGATCTCGGCGGGGCTCTACCACTACGTGGTGTACCGCTTCCACGACGAGGTCGTGTCCTGGGGTGAGACCGTGCTCGCCCTGCCCGGCGCCGACTCGCACCCGCTGTACCCGGTGGTCTGCGGCGCGGTCGGGGAAGGACTCACCCTGCGCGGCGACCAGCGGCGCGCCCTCGCCATCGCGCAGCATGCGCTGGACACCGCGGCCGATCCCACCGGCCCGCTGTGCCTGCCGGTGCTCAAGGTGCTCGCGGCCGTGGCGCTCTACGAGGGCCGACTCGACGACTGCTTCCGGTGGGCGGCCGAGCAGTCCCGCGTGGCCCGGCTGCACGGCGACGCCTGGCGGGACGGCGAGGGGCTGCTCTTCCAGGGCCTGGCGCGCACGTACGCGGGCGACCCGGCGGCCGGGCTCGCCATCGCCCGCGAGCAGCTACGGGTCACCCAGGCGATCGGCAACCCCACCCTGATCGCGTGGGCGAGGTACAACCAGGCCGAGGCCCTGTCGGGCAGCGACCCCGACCAGGCCAGGCGGCTCTACGAGGAGGCCGTCGCGCTGGCCGGGTCGGTCGGCGGCGCGTTCACCGAGACCATCGCCGAGGTCGGGCTGGCCGCCCTGCTGACCCGCTGCGACGAGTACGCCGCCGCGCTGCGCGCCTTCCGCCGGTGTGTGGACCAGTGGCACCGGCTGCAGGTCTGGCACCACCAGTGGACGACCCTGCGCAACCTGATCCGGCTGCTCGTCCGCCTCGGCGTGCACGAGGAGGCGGCCACCCTGCTCGGGGCACTCGGCGCAGCCGACACCGCCGCGTACGGCGCCGACGCCGACGGCATGCTCGCGGCCGAGCGGACGCTCACCGCCGCGCTGGGCACGGCCCGCTACCCGGCCGCCACCGGTGCCGGCGCCGCCATGGACCCCGACGCGGCGGTCGGGTTCGCACTGTCCACGATCGACCGGGTGCTCGCTCAGCTCCCGGGGACACCGCTCGGCCGCTGATGCCCGCCGGGGACCTCGCGGCCGTCCCGGAAGGAGACGGTGGCGAACCAGGACGACGCGCAGACCGTGATGCGGCCGGGCTCGTACATCGTCTCGAAGGGAAAGCCGTGCCACTGCCCGTAGGACGTGACCACGAAGGTCTCCCCCGGCTGCAGCCAGTAGTCCTGCCCGCACGGCTCCAGCATCAGTTCGAGCAGCTCGTCGCCGTAGTTGGTCACGAGCATCGGGACCGCGTCGCCCAGCTGCTGGATCGACTCGAAGCCGAAGTCGCCCGCCAGGGGGCATGTTCCGCCGCAACGGCTCGACGATGTGCGCCACCCCGGCGCTGCTCTCTTCCTCAGATGATCTCTGCGTCACGGAGCAGAGCCTGCCTGAGGATCGGTTGCGACACCAGGGCCGGCCGGCGCGCCCGTTCGTCCGCCCGGCCGGTTCCCTACCCGGGAAACCGCAGGAAGAGATGGGTGTGCCCGACGGTCTCGAAGCCGATCCGCTCGTAGAAACGGCGCGGCCAGTCCTCCGCGTCGGCGACCAGGAACGTCACCGGGCAGCCTGCTTCGGCCGCGCGGCGCACGCACTCGGCCAGCACGGCGCGGGCCAGGCCGCGCCCGCGATGGGCCGGCGACGTGCGCACGTCCTCGATCTGCGCGCAGCCGAACCCGCGGTCGAGGTAGAGATCCGCCTGGGCGACGACCGCACCGTCCTCGTCGCGTACGCCGAGGAAGACGACCTCCTCGGCGCAGGCCCGGCGCAGCACCCGCCGGTCGGCGAGCTGGTCGAGCACCTCGTCGGGCGCGTCCGGCAGGCGCTCCTGCCACATCGCGCGCTCGCCGGGGCGCAGCTCGTCCAGGCTCAGCTCGCGCACCTCGCCGGGATCGCCGATCGGCCCGGCGGACGCGGTCAGCCGCATCACCACGTGGACCGTGTGGCCGTACCCCGCCCCGGTCAGCGCGGCCGCGACCGCGTCCCCCAGCGGCGCCGAGTGCGCCAGCACCAGCCGGTGCTCGACCCCGGTGCGGTCCAGGACGGACTCCACGAGTTCCACGACGTCGTCCGGGGCGTCGTCCCCGGTCAGCACGACCAGGTTGTGGTCGTACGAGTACGGGAAGCTCGGGCACAGCGCCGTGAAGCCCTCGCCGAAGTCGACGACCCGCTCGGCCTGGCGCCGCACCGCCGCCTGCTGAAAGGCGGTGATGCGCGCGAACACGTCCCGCGCGGACAGCTCCTCGTGGCTCACCACGGCGTTCCCTTCACCGATCCTGCCGTACGCACCAGCGCAGCAGCTCCGTCCGGGAGTCCCCGAGCACGGGCCGCGCCTGCTCGATCGCCGCCAGCAGCTCGGGGGCCACCTCCGGGGTGAGTCTGCGGTACGCCCCCGGGCCGGGGTTGCGCGGCCACGCCGCCACCTCGGCCCGTGCCTGCGCCCCGAGCACCGGATCCGCGTCCGCCAGCAGCCGCAGCCCCACCGTGAGCCCGAGCCACACGTCACGCACCAGCACCAGCCGGTACGCGGCCCGCCGCACCGCCGGCCGCTGCGCGGGATCCAGCAGCTCCCGCAGCAGCGCCGGGCTGATCTCGTGCGCGACGGTGCTCAGCGCTGCGGCGGCCTGGGCCACCACCGGGTTCGCCGGGTCATGCAAGAGCGGCAGCAGCGGCTCGGCGCGCACCGCGTCGCGCGCGACCAGCGCCCGCACCGCCTCGACCCGGCCCCGCGCCGACGGGTGCGCCAGCCACCGCGCGATCAGGTCGACGTCGCCGGACGTGCCGGTCTCCCCGAGCCCGGCGATCGCACCCGGCGCGGGACACGCGCCCGCCAGCAGCTCGCGGTAGTACGCGGCCGGGTCGCCGCCCGCCCGGCCCACCGCCACCTGCGCGACGAGCCGCACCAGCGGGCTGCGGTCGGCCAGCGCCGCCCGCGCCACCGTGCGCTCACCGCCCCGCGCGAGCAGCCGCACCGCCTCCGACCGGATCAGCGGCGTACGCGCCGCGAGCAGCCGCCGGGCCACCGACAGGTCCGCCGCCGCCGCGAACGCCGCGTCCGCGCAGGTCCGCCTGATCACCAGGTCGGCATCGCGCAGGGCCGCGTCCACCAGCCGGTCGACCGGCAGCCGGCCGGCCGCGATGGCGAGGCGGTAGGCGTTGCGCCGTACGTCGCGGTGCCCGGAGCGCAGCAGCTGCGACCGGGTCTCGTCAGGCAGCCGGGGGACCAGGGCGTCGACGCGTTCACGCAGCCACCGGCCGCGGACCCGCTCCCCGAGCGCATCGGCCAGGCCGGCGACGGCCAGCAGGCGTGGGGCGTCGATCCGCTCGTCCAGGAGGTGCTCGCAGGCCTCGCGGGCGGCGTCCCGGACCGGGTCGACCCAGTCCGCGCTGCGCAGCGCCAGCATCGCGGCGGCCACCGGGTGGGCGTGCCCGCGCAGGCGGGCCACCGCCGCCTCGCGCAGCCTGCCCTGGTGGTGGCACCCGGCCACGACGAGGTCGAGCAGGTCCGCCCGGCCGGCGGCGACGGCTTCGACCAGACCGTTCGTCCAGCGCTGCACCGTCCAGGTCTGGGACCGCAGCGTCTCGTCGAGCACCGTCCACCACGCGGCGGATGCTCCGGCGAGTGCCTCCAGCGCGACCGCCCGCTGTTCGGGTCGGCCGTCCCGGGCCACCTTCATCAGGTGGGAGGCCCGCTCCCACCGCTTCGACGGCCATCCCGGTCCGCCGAGGGCGCTGCGCAGCTCGTCGTCGCCGGATGTCTCGGGCATTTCGGCGTCGCGCGGCCGGCCGTCCGCCGCTTGCGGGACAGGCGCCGGTTCTGCGGCGCCGAGGAAGGCGCGCAGGTTCTCGCGTAGCCCCATGGCAGTCCCCCCGTGGTCGGTCCGTGGATACTGCCAGCTCGGCGGCCATGCCCGCCAGCCGATAACGCGGGGAGAGCCGGGTGCGGCTCTCCCCGCCGGCCGCTCGGCTCGTGGCCGCTGCGGGACCTGCTCGTGGTGCGGCCGGTCAGGCCACGCCCTCGAACCGGACCTGCGGGTCGCCGGTGGCGCCGCTGCCCCAGACCGCGTTGTACGAGCCGGTGTCCCCGGCCAGGTAGTAGCGGAACCAGTCGGTCAGCACGCGGCGGGTGATGGTGAGCTGCGTGGCGCGGGTGATGGTGCCGCTGTCGCAGAACACCGACGAGGACTCGATGAAGCCGCAGTGGAAGCCGCCGAGGATGGTGCGCAGCTGCTTGGGCGCGGGCTTGCCGTGGTAGATCGGGCGCTGGTGGCTCGCGATCGGCGCGGTGCCGTCCCTCTCCCCCGCGACCAGCATCATCGGCACGGACACCGAGGCGGCAGCGGCGGCGGCCGACGGGTTGGTCTCGGCGGCGGCGAGGTTGGCCACCGTGGTCACGGCCGGGTTGCGCGAGGCGGCGAGCACGCTGGCGCCGCCGCCCATCGAGTGCCCGGACAGGCCCAGCCTGGTGGTGTTGATGTGCGCGTTGAACCGCGACCCGGCCGTGGTGTCCTGCGCGACGAGCCAGGTGAGCTGGGCGTTCAGGTCGTCGGCGAAGGCGCTGTGGCTGGGGAGGAGGCTGCCCTGCGAGGTGGGGGCGGCCACCACGAAGCCCCAGGACGCGAGATGGGACATGGTGCCGTAGTACTTGCTGACGCTCTGCAGGAAGCCGTGGCCGAACGCGATGGCCGGGAACCGTCCGGCGGCGACGGCGGCGTTCTGCCCGGCGGCGGTCGCCGGGTAGTAGATCCGGGCGCTGAACGAGCGGCCGGAGGCGCTGACGGAGGCGTCGACGTAGCCGACGGCGTACGAACCGGGGACGGAGGTGTCGGCCGCGGCGGCGGGGCTGCCGGTGCCCGCGACGGCGGCGGTGAGCAGGGCAAGGACGAGGATTGCTCGCCGGAACATGGATGCTCCTTCCGAAGGAACCTTGGTTCCCACAGTGGAACATCGTTTCGCCCAGAGAAACAAGCAACCGAATATGCCAATGTCACGACGCCGTGCTCACACCGCCCAGGACGGCTTGCCCCGCTGCAGGAAGGCCGTCATTCCCTCGGCCGCCTCCTCCGTCGCGAACAGCTCGGCCGACAGCGCCGCCATGTCCTCGCCGTACGCGTCCAGCGCCGCGCGCACGTCGCGGCCGGCCAGCCGCTTGCTCGCCGCCAGGCCCTGCGGCGACCCGGCCCGTACGCCGTCGAGCAGGCCCGACAGCGCCTCGTCCACGTCGTCGGCGGCGACGGTGATCAGCCCGCACGCCTGCGCCGCGGCGGCGTCGAACACCTCGCCGGTGAGGTAGTAGCGGGCTGCCGCGCGGCCGGTCAGCCGTGGCAGCGTGGTCAGCGAGATGACGGCGGGAGCGACCCCGATCCGCGCCTCGGTGAAGGCGAACGACGACGACGGTCCGGCCACCACGAGGTCGCAGGCGCCGAGCAGGCCGAGGCCGCCCGCGCGCACGTGCCCGTCGACGCGGGCCAGCACCGGCTTGGGCAGCTCCACGATCTCCCGCAGCAGCGCGAGCAGCCGGGCGGTGCCCGCCGCCGGGCCGTCGGCGGCCTCGGTCAGGTCCGCCCCGGCGCAGAAGACGCGTCCGGTGTGGGCGAGCACGACGGCGCGTACCGCCATGTCGGCCGCGGCGGCGGCGAGGTGCTCGCGCAGCTCGGTCATCAGCCGCTGGGACAGCGCGTTGCGGTTGTGCGGCGAGTCCAGGGTCAGCGTGACGACGGCGCGGTCGGCGGTCGCGGTCACGTACGGGCGGTCCTGGTCGGACATCGGCTCCCCTTCGCTCTCGGGCGGCGGCGTGGTCGTGGCCGGTCGCGCGGGACGGTGGCGAACCGCCGGCCGAGAGCCGTCGGGCGGCGGCGCACCGCACGCGCGAGGCGGTCGGCCCACCCTCCCGCCGTGATCCAAAAAAGTCAAGCGCGCTTGATTTATATGTCCCCTGCCAGCGAATACATGAACGCCTATTGCGATCATCGGCGAAATCGCTACGGTGCAACGCATGGGCAGCCCGCAACGGCGTGGGGAGGACGTGGTCACCCGCACGCCCTTCACCGGCGAGCCGCTGGCCACCGTCCGGCAGTGCACCGCGGCCGACGTCGCCGCGGCGTACGCCGACGCCCGCGCGGCCCAGCCCGCGTGGGCGGCGCGGGCGCCGCGCGACCGCGCCCGCGTGGTGCGGCGCTTCGCCCGCGCGCTGCTGGACCGGCAGGCCGAGATCCTCGACCTGGTGCAGCTCGACACGGGCAAGGCCAGGACGCACGCGCACGAGGAGGTCCTGGACGCGGCGCTGGTCAGCCTCTACTACGCCCGGCGCGCGCCCGCGCTGCTGCGCCCGCGCCACCGCCGCGGCGCGCTGCCGCTGCTGACCCGGGTCACCGAGGTGCGCCACCCCATCGGCACCGTCGCCGTGATCACGCCGTGGAACTACCCGCTGGCCCTGGCGGTCAGCGACATCGTGCCCGCGCTGCTGGCCGGCAACGCCGTGGTGCACAAGCCCGACACCCAGACCGCGCGCACCGCCGCCTGGGCCCGCGACCTGCTCGTCGCGTCGGGCCTGCCGGAGGCGGTGTGGCAGCAGGTGCACGGCGAGCCCGCCGCCATCGGCGACGCGCTGCTCGACGGCGCCGACCACATCAGCCTGACCGGCTCCAGCGCGGCGGGCCGCGCGGTCGCCGCCCGCGCCGGGCAGCGCCTGGTCGGCTGCTCGCTCGAACTCGGCGGCAAGAACGCCCTGCTGGTACGCGCCGACGCCGACCTCGACCGGGCCGCGCACGCGGCCGTGCGCGCCTGCTTCGCCAGTGCGGGCCAGCTGTGCCTGTCCATCGAGCGCATCATCGTGCACGAGTCCGTCCACGACGAGTTCCTCGACCGCTTCCTGGCGCTGGTCCGCGGCCTGCACGCCGGTCCGGGCCTGCGGTTCGGGCCCGACCTGGGCTCGCTGACACTGCCGCGCACGCTGGACACGACCCGCCGCCACGTCGCCGACGCGCTGGCCCGGGGCGCGTCGCTGCTGGCCGGCGGCCACCCGCGACCCGAGCTCGGGCCGCTGTTCCACGAGCCGACCGTGCTCGCGGGAGTGACGCCGGAGATGGACGTGTACCGCGAGGAGACGTTCGGCCCCGTCGTGTCGGTCTACCCCGTGGCCGGCGACGACGCGGCCGTCGCGCTGGCCAACGACACCCGGTACGGGCTCAACGCCGCGGTGTTCAGCCGGGACGTACGCGCCGCGTACCGGCTGGCCCGGCGGTTGCACGCGGGCACCGTCAACATCAACGAGGGGTACGCCGCCGCGTACGCGTCGCACGACGCGCCGATGGGCGGCATGAAGGCGTCCGGGCTGGGCCGCCGCCACGGGACGGCGGGGTTGCTGGCGTACACCGAGTCGCAGACGATTGCCACGCAGCGGCTGCTGCGCCTGGACCCCCCGGCGTGGCTGGGCCAGGCCCGGCACGCGTGGATGCTCACCGCGGCGGTGCGCGCCATGCACGCGCTGCGCCTGCACTGACCTGACGGAAAGGACACCGTGCCCACATTCGGCTACCGCACGCTGTGCGAGGCGTTCCAGGCCACCGCGGCGCTGGACCCCGACGCGGTGGCGCTGGACGCCTACGGCTCCGGCACGGTGCTCACCTGGCGGGAGTACGCCGCCGCGGTGCGGCGTACCGCGGCGGGGCTGGCCGCGCTGGACGTGAGCCGGGGCGAGGCGGTGGCGCTGATGCTGAGCAACCGGCCCGAGTTCCACGTCGTCGACACCGCCGCGGCGCACCTGGGCGCGGTGCCGTTCTCGATCTACAACACGTCCTCCCCCGCGCAGATCGCCCACCTGCTGGCCAACGCGCAGGCCCGCGTGGTGATCTGCGAGGAGCAGTACGCCGACCGGATCCTCGCCTGCGGCGTGCCCGTCGCGCACCTGGTCTGCGTCGACGCCCGGCCGGAGGGCGCGATCAGCCTCGACGAGCTGGGCGCGGCGGGCGACCCGGGGTTCGACTTCGACGCCGCGTGGCGTGCCGTGCAGCCCGACGACCTGCTCACCCTCATCTACACGTCCGGCACCACCGGGCCGCCCAAGGGCGTCGAGCTGACCCACGCCAACCTGCTGGCCGAGGCGGCGGCCGTCACCGCGCTGTTCGACCTGCACCGCAGCGACCACGGGCTGTCGTACCTGCCCGCCGCGCACATCGCCGACCGGCTGGCCAGCCACTACCTGCAGATGCTCTACGGCTCGCGGGTCACCTGCCTGGCCGACCTGACCCAGCTGGCCGGGGCGCTGACGGCGGTGCGGCCGACGTACTGGGCGGCGGTGCCGCGGGTGTTCGAGAAGATGCGCGCCCGCATCCTCGACGCGCTCGCCGACGCGCCCGCGCCCCGGCGGGCGATGTTTTATCTGGCCGTACGGCTGTCGCGCAGGCGGAACGCGGGACCGGCCGCACGCGCGGCCGCGCGGGTCGCCGACCGGCTGGTGCTGTCGCGGGTGCGCCGGCAGCTCGGCATGGACCGGATGCGCTGGGCGATGTGCGGCGCCGCCGCGCTCAGCGTGCCGGTGCTGGAGTTCTTCCTCGACCTCGGGGTGCCGGTGTGCGAGATCTGGGGCATGTCGGAGACGTGCGGGGCGAGCACGCTCAACCCGCCCGGCGCGATCCGGCCCGGCACCGTCGGCATCGCCGCGCCCGGCGTCGAGCTGCGCCTGGCCGACGACGGCGAGCTGCTGGTCCGCGGCCCCATCGTGACGCGCGGCTACCACCACGACCCCGACCGCACCGCCGACGCGTTCGCCGACGGCTGGCTGCGCACCGGCGACGTGGCGACGCTCGACGCCGACGGCTACCTGACCATCGTGGACCGCAAGAAGGAGCTGATCATCAACGCGGCGGGCAAGAACATGTCGCCGTCCAACATCGAGGGCGCGGTCAAGGCGGCGTGCCCGCTGCTGTCGGCGATGATCGTGGTCGGCGACGGGCGGCCGTACAACGTGGCCCTGCTGGTACTGGACCCGGACGCCGTCGCGGCGCACCAGGCCCGCGACGGCGCGGGCAGCCTGGCCGACGCCGTCGCGGCCGGAATGGCCGCGGGCAACGCCACCCTGTCCCGGGTCGAGCAGATCAAGCGCTACACGATCCTCGACGGCGCGTGGGCCCCCGGCGGCGACGAGCTCACCCCGACCCTGAAACTGCGCCGCGCCGCGATCCTCCGCAAGTACGCCACCACCATCGAAACCCTCTACCACCCCTGACCCCCGCCCCCACAACTCGCCGATCTTGCGCGAACTGTGGGGGCGACACGCCCGAATCGGGCAAACCCCTAACAGTTCGCGCAAGATCGACGTCGGTGGGCGGGCGGTGTGTGGCGTCAGAGGGCCTCGCGGCGGCGTGGGGGCTCGGGTTCGCCGATGGCGCCCTCGTCGAGCAGGAGGAGGAAGGCGTCGAGGACCACGGGGTCGAAGCGCGTGCCGCGGCCTTCGGCGAGCGCGGCGCGGGCCTCGGCGGGGTCCGGTGCGGGCGCTGAGGCCACACCGCGTGCGGCGGCCCACGCGTCGCAGACGGCGATGATCCGTGCGCCGACGGGGATGTCCTGCCCGGACAGCCCGCGCGGACAGCCGCTGCCGTCGTGGCGCTCGTGATGGGCGGCGAGGATTTCGACCAGCTCGGGACAGCGCGCCAGCTCGCCGAGCAGGCGGGCGGCCTCCTGCGGCCGGTGCGGCGGCTCGCCGGGCAGGCGGGCCGGCTGACCCCGCCGAGTCGGTGGATCGCCGGGCAGGGGGGCCGCTCGCTCAGGTGGGACAGGGGCGCCGCCGGCACGGTCCGGATCCGGCTCGACGGGCGTGGGTGGAGCGCAGTCGAGGCTGGTGCAGCCGATGCCCCACAACCGCGCGGCGGCGGCGGTGCCCAGCCGGGTCGCCTCGTCCAGGCCGAGCCGGGCCGCGGTCTTCCAGGCCCAGCCGGCCATCGCGGCGCTGCGGGAGCCGTCGCCGCGGATCCGGTCGGCCTCGTCGGCCAGCCATACCAGTCCCGCCGGCAGGTCGAGCGCCGGCACCGCCGCGGCCGGCCCGAACGGGCCGCAGGTGAGGACCCGGTCGCGACCCAGCGCCTTGGCCCGGTACAGCGCGCGGTCGGCGCCGTCGACGAGGTCGTCGACGGCTAGATCCCCGTCGTGCTCAACCGGGTCGGCGCAGGCGACCCCGAACGACGCGGTCAGCGCCAGCGGCTCGGCGACCCCGGGCACCACCACCGGCGCCGCGCGGAGCCCGGTGCGCAGCCGCTCGGCCAGCTCCAGCGCCGCCGGGCCGTCCGTGCGGGGCAGCAGGCACACGAACTCCTCCCCGCCGTAGCGGCAGAGCAGGTCACTGCCCCGCATGAACCGCCGCAGCCGGTCGGCGACCGCCGCCAGCACCGCGTCCCCGACGGGGTGGCCGTGGGTGTCGTTGATGCTCTTGAAATGGTCCAGGTCGAGCAGGACGACGCTCAGCGGTCCGCGGTGGGGCGCGTTCGTCTCGGCGGCGAGCTTCTCCTCGAAGAAGCGCCGGTTGTAGAGGCCGGTCAGGGAGTCGGTGATGGCCGCGGTGCGCAGCTGCTCGGTGAGCCGGGTGCGGTCGCGGGCGGCGATGATCTGGCGGACCAGCAGTCCTATGAGCAGCAGCAGGGCGACCGACAGGGTCACCCGGCTGATGTGTCCGACCAGGATCATGTCCGCCACCGCGAGGCTGCCGACGATCAGCACGGCGACCAGGGCGGGCAGGAAGGAGACCTCGCGGGCGGGCCCGCCCTGCCGCTCGTCGTCGGGCCGCCGGGCCGCCACCAGCGCCGCCATGCACATCAGCACCACCTCGACCTGCCAGCCCAGGTTCAACCAGGTGGAGCTGCTGTACGCGCGCAGCACGCTGGTGTACGCGTACACCGCGTCCATCACCACGGCGAAGCCGAACGCCGCGCCGACCATGATCATGGACAGCGGCACCCGGCGCGGCGCGATCAGCACCAGAGCCAGCAGGACGGCGACGATGATCACCGAGAACACCGGATACAGGAAAGTGACGAACGCGGCGGGATTCCAGCTGTCCGGCACCAGCGGGCCGATGATGACCTGCCAGCCGATCGCGGCTCCGGCCGCGGCCACCAGCAGCGCGTCGAGCAGCCCGCGCAGCTTCAGGCCCAGCCCGACGACGATGGCGAGCATCGTCAGCACGTAGCGCGACAGGTAGAAGACATCGGCCAGCGACGGGATCGGTGGCCCGCCGGGTGCGGTGTAGACGAAGTAGGCCCAGGTCAGGTCCCCGGCCAGCCACAGCAGGCTGGCGGCGAACAGCAGCCGCCAGGCGGTGCGGCTGCGGCCGGTGGAGCGCCGGACCGCGTACCAGCTCAGGCCGACGAAGACGGCGACGGTGACCAGGTACAGGATCTCGCCGGTGAAGCGGGCCAGGCTCGGGGAGTCCTGGCCCAGGTAGGTCAGGACGGCGTACAGCGCCAGCCAGGCGAGGCTGCCCAGCGCGAAGCCGACCAGCACCCGATCGCGCCCGACCGGATGCAGCCGGCTTCTGTCCACCATTCCCCGCGCCCCCGTGATGACCCGCCGGCATGGGTGAGGGCGAACGCTGCCCAGCCATCCTGTCCGCACTGATCGGTATACGTCCGATTAATACTAGATCCGACGTGATCGTTCAGCCGGTGACTCCACGGCTCGGGCGCGGGGCGGCCGGCGCTGCCGGCCGCCCCGCCCTCGTTCAGCCGGCGGTGCAGGTCAGCACGGGGACGGCGTTGGCCCCGTTCCAGGACGCGAGGAAGCCGAAGCTCGTGCTCCCGCCCGCGGGCAGGCTGCCGTTCCAGCTCGCGTTGCGGGCGGTGACCGCCGACCCGCTGCTGGTCACGGTGGCGCTCCACGCCTGGGTGACGGCCTGGCCGTTGGCGAAGGTCCAGTCGACCGCCCAGCCCGTGACGGCCGAGCCACCGGCGGTCACCTTCACCTCGGCCTGGAAACCGCCCGGCCACGAGTTCGTGATGGTGTACGCGGCCGAGCAGCTGCGCCCGCCCTGCGACGCACTCGGCGACGGCCCGGTCGACCGGGACGGGCTCGGCGACGCCGAGGGGCTGCGCGACGGGCTCGCCGAGGGCGAGGGGCCGCTCGACGCCGACGGGCTCGGCGAGGAGGTGCCGCCGAAGACGGTCGCCTCCCTGGCCGTGGCCTTGAGGCCGTTCGCGCCGTTGACGATCCGCTGGCCCCAGGTGGTGAGCTGGTTGGGGTCGAAGCCGACCGTCATGTCCAGGATCGGGTCGGTGTTGCCGCTCCACGACCAGGCGAGGTAACCCAGGCCGCGCGCCTGCGCCTCGGCCAGGATCGTCTCGTGGTCGACCTCGTTGCTGTTGAACCGCCAGCCGAACTCGCCGATGACCAGCGGCCAGCCGTTGGTCCGGAACCGGTTCAGGTAGTCGGTGATGGCCGACGCGGTGTTGAACACGGCGTACATGTGGATAGACAGCACCGTGTTGCGCTGGGTGTCGGCGTTCAGGATCGTCTGGGCGTTGTCGCGCATGGTGTACTGCCAGTCCTGGCCCCAGTTGGGGGCGTCGACCATGAGCAGGTGCTGGAAGCCGTTGGTGCGCATCTTCTGGATCGCGGCGACGGTCGCGGCGGTCCACTGGCCCGCGTTGACGTTGCCGATCGGCTCGTTGCCGATGTTGATGACGACGTAGTTCTCCTGGCCGACCAGCGCGCTCTTCTGGGTGATCCAGTAGTTGACCGCCTCGTCGAGCGACGCGGCCGCGCCCTCCTCGCCGTACCCGGTGGTGTCGTGCACCTCCAGGACGCAGATCAGCCTGTTCTGCTTGCACAGGGTGATGACGGCGGCGACGTCGTCGGACGGGCCCCAGCGCTTGCCGCTGCCCAGCACGACGCGCACGGTGTTGGCCCCGGCGGCCTTGATGTTCGCGAAGGAGCTGGTCTGGCCGGTGTACCAGACGTGGGGGTGGTTGACCCCGCGCATGACGAACTTCTGGCCGTTGGCCTCGACGATGTCGGTGCCGCTGATGCGCAGGCCGACGGCCGCCTCAGCGGGGCTGACGGCGACCAGGACGGAGGCGGCGAAGGCCAGCACGGCCACGCCGATGGTGGTGAGCAGTCTTTTCATGACCTACCTCAGGCAGGAAGGCCCCGAGAGAAAAGGGGGCGGGACAGGTGATCGGTCCAGGCGTGTACGCCTGACCGCTGGTCGCTGCCCAAGACACCCGCGCGGTCCTCAGCCTAGGTGCATTCGTATGGACTCGCAACTATCCCCGCACCGCGAGCGCCTGTCGTGCGAGCCGGCCTTCAGAACACGAACCATCTTTTCCAGAAATTTCCGGCATGCCACCCATCCCCCGCCACGGCGGGTCCGAATGCCGGGTGGAGGTTTCAACCGGAGAGAGGACCACCGTCATGTACGGGAAGAGGAAGTTCACCCTGCTCGCCGCCGCGGGCGCGTGCGCGCTGTCGCTGGGCCTGACCGCCTGCGGCAGCGGCGCCATGTCCGCGCAGGAGAGCACGGCCGGCAAGCCCGCGGCGATGGCCGACGGCGAGTTCGGCCCCGGCTGCGCCGCGGTGCCCACGGACCCGGCGAACCCGGGCAGCTTCGAGGCGATGGCACAGCAGCCCGTCGCCACGGCCGCCGCGGGCAACCCGCTGCTGTCGACGCTGGTGACCGCGGTGAAGCAGGCCGGGCTCGTCGACACGCTCAACAACGCCGAGGCGCTGACCGTGTTCGCGCCGACCAACGACGCGTTCGCCAAGATCCCTCAGGCCGACCTGCAGAAGGTGCTGGCTGACAAGGAGCTGCTGACCAAGGTCCTGACCTACCACGTGGTGGCCGGCAAGACCGCGCCGGAGCAGCTGGCCGGCACGCACAAGACCCTGGAGGGCC